>JBFLKL010000199.1:0-6005 GCA_040883175.1 Synechococcaceae cyanobacterium
GCCCTACGCGTCAGGGCTGTATGCGCCGATCGGGACCGCGGTGGCGACCGGGGGTTGGCTCGCGGCGGGCGGAACGCTGATCTGGGAATGCGACAGCAGGTCTGTGCCGGAGCTTCCCGCCGGCTGGCGGTTGCGTGACCGGCGCCGCTACGGATCAACCACGGTGCTGCTGCTGCAGCGGCAGACGGAGCTCAGCTGTCGAGCAGAGAGCCGCGGCGGTACTGGTTCCAGGCCGCCACGAACAGACCCAGGAGCGTGACGGGGATCAGCCCAAGCACGATCCCGCAGAGCAGTGGTTCGATCATGGGAGGGCCGGCGCTGCTGTCAGGCCACAATTGTTCCATGCCGAAGCCCTCGCCGGAGCCAACGGCGGGGGCCTGCCGCCCGCCAGTGTGGGGGTGGCTCCACCCCCGGCCCGCCGAGGCTTCGTGCCCCTTCCTGTGAACAGCCCCCTGCCCTCAAGCCCCCCCCAGTCCGGAGCGCCCGTCCCTGCCACGGCCGAACTGGCCCCTCCCGGCGGCATGGGCCGCGGGCTCGTGGCCGGCCTGGTGGCGGCGGCCGCCGCCGCCTGCATCGTGCTCGTGCTGGTGGTGCTTCCTGCCGCCCGCAGCGACCCCTACACCCGCCAGACCCTCGAGCTCACCGGGTCGGTGGAGCATGGCGCCCTGCTGTTCCGGCTCAACTGCGCCGGTTGCCACGGCATCGCCGCCCAGGGCCTGGTGGGTCCCGACCTGCACGGGGTGGCGGAGCGCAAGAACCAGCGCCAGTTGATCCACCAGGTGGTGAGCGGCCGCACACCGCCGATGCCCAGCTTTCAGCCGGACCCCCAGGCCATGGCCGACCTGCTCGCGTACCTGAACGGTCTGGTGTGAGCGAGGGCAGACCCCTGCCCGGTCCGCCCCTGGCCGTGGTGCTGGTGGAGCCCGCCGGTCCCCTCAACGTGGGGGGCGTCGCCCGCGCCTGCGCCAACTTCGCGGTGAAGGATCTGCGCCTGGTGGCGCCCCGCTGTTCCCACCTCGGCGAGGAGGCCCGGCGCATGGCCGTGCACGGGATCGCCGTGCTGGAGGAGGCCCGGCTGTTTCCCAGCCTCAAGGCGGCTCTGGCCGACTGCCGGCGGGTGGTGGCCACCAGCGGCCGGCGCTGTGGCGAGCCCCTGCCCCTGGAGGGGCTCGACGGCGCCCTGGGCTGGCTGGGAGCACCGTCCACCCCAGCCACCGTCTCCGGCCAGCGTCCCGCCGAGGCGCCGCGGGCGCTGGTATTCGGCCGCGAGGACCGGGGTCTGAGCAATCCGGAGCTGCTCCAGGCCGGCCGGCTGCTGAGCATCGACACCGCCGGTGCCTACGGCTCCCTCAACCTGGCCCAGGCCGCCGCCGTGGTGCTGCACCACTGGCACCGGCTGCAGGCCTGGGGCCTCCAGCCGGCCGGCTCCCCAGGGCCCACGCCGCCCTCTCCACCAGGTCCCGACCCCTGCCTGCGGGGGGCGCTCGAGTCGATGCTCGGCGATGCCGAGCGGCTGCTGCTGGAGGCGGGCTTCCTCTACCCCCACACCGCGGCTGCACGGATGGCCAAGCTGCGGGCCCTGCTGCAGCGGGCCCAGGTGAGCGGCGAGGAGGTGGCCCTGCTGCGGGGCATGGTGCGTCAGCTGCGCTGGGCCCGGGCCCACCACGGCACTGGCACCGCCACGGGCGACGATCCGGCCTCCACCCCTTAACTTCGGCCGATCCCTTCCCCGCCGTCTTGAGCGCCGCTCAATCCCCTCGGAGCCCCCGCAGCCGTTGGCGCCAGACCCTGCTGCTGCTGCTGCGGCTGGGTGTGATGGGCGTGGGGCTGGGGGTGCTGGCCGGCACCGGCCTGCGGCTGCTGGCACCCCGCCTGGCCGAAGGCACCCTGCCCAGCTTCGGTCAGCTGGCCGAGCCCCCCAGGCAGCAGGCCCTGGCCCCGGGCAGCTTCCAGCCGAAACAGGAGCTCACCACGCTCAGCCAGCGCTGGCAGCAACTGGCCGCCGCCCAGAAGGACCTCAAGGCCACTGCGTTCCTGCTGGTGCTCGACGACGGCCGCTTCGCCCAGCTGGCCCCCGACCAGCCGATGCCGGCGGCCAGCTCGATCAAGACGCCGATCCTGGTGGTGGCGCTGGAGGATCTGGACGCGGGCAAGCTGAGCTGGAATGCCCCGCTGCAGCTCACCCAGGAGCTGGTGGGCGGGGGCGCCGGCTGGATGGCCACCCGGCCCCTCGGCACCCGCTTCCCATTCCACGAGGCGGCCACCGAGATGATCCGGGTGAGCGACAACAGCGCCACCAACCTGGTCATTCAGAAGCTGGGCGGCAAGGCGGCCGTTAACAGCCGCTTTCAGGCCATGGGCCTGTCGGCAACGGTGCTCAACAACTGGCTGCCGGATCTCGATGGCACCAACACCACCAGTGCCCGCGACCTGGCCCGTGCCATCGCCGTGGTGGACACCGGCGAGACCCTCAGCCCCCGGGCACGCGACCACTTCCGCGAGATCATGGCCACCTCCCGCACCGACACCCTGATTCCCCAGGGCCTGCTGCAGGGCCTGGGCAAGAACGCTGAACAGCCGGACCCGGAGCTGCTCAGCCTGGGCATCTCCGCCCTCAACAAGACCGGTGACATCGGCACCGCCTACGCCGACGCCGCCCTGATCCAGCTGCCCGATGGGAAGCGGGCCGTGGCCGCGTTCATGGTCACCGGCCCCTTCAACGATCCCCGCTCCGGCGACCTGATCCGGGCGATGTCCGGGGCCGTGAGCCAGACCCTTGTGGCACGCCCATGATCTCCCTCACGATGCCCCACCCGTCTCTCACCGCCCTGCGCCGCCGCCTGCTGACCGCCGGCGGCAGTCTTCTTCTCGCCCCCGGCCTGGCCCTGAGTCCGGCCCCGGCCCAGGCTCAGCAGCAGGCCGCCAGCAGCAACGAACCCCTGCTGCGCAGCCAGACCGTGGCTCCCCTCCCCGGCGGGCTGGATCGGGTGCTGATGGTGAATGACAACAACCCCGAGCTGATCAGCGGGCCCGGCATCCTGCTCTCGACCTTCCCGGCCGACGGTCGCGGGGTGCCGGGGGCCCACCTCGACGTAGCCCTCGACGGCCGCTTCGACCTGTTCAGCCACCACGTCTACGCCGGCAAGCCTGAAACGCTCAGCTCCACCCTGTGGCTGGCGGTGCTGGCCCAGCCCCGGGGCACGGCCCCCGTGCAGCTGAACCTGCTGGAGGGCTCCACGGCCCTGTCCCAGTCGCTGGACCCTGCCATGGCTGGGGCCCCGTTCCTGCCCCTGCCGCCGCTGCTGGCGGAGGGCACCACGCCGGCCTGGGCCGGTCCCGGCAGCCGGGTGGCCACCGAACTGCTGATGCGACAGCGCAGCCCGGAAATCCCGCGCGGCTGGACCCTGGAACCCGGTGGGCCCACCACCCTGCTGGTGCTGCCCCTGCCGGTGCGTGGTCTGGACCCCCTGCTCAACGGCCGCAACCTCCAGCTGCGGCTCCATAGCGATGGGCCCGTGAGCCTGGCCACCCTGGCCGCCTTCGGCCCACTGGACCAGCCGCCTCCGCCCGACACCTGGGCGGCCCTGCTCGACGGCGGCCTCAGTCCCAAGGAGCACGAGCCAACCCCGCGCGGGGCTCCCGGGCGGATGACCTACTCACGGGTGAGCGGCGTGCAGGTGGGCAGCGTCTGGCGCGGCACCATCACCAGCCCCGACAAGCCCTGGCTGAGCGCCGACGCCGCCCCGATCTCCTGGCCCATCGCCGCCCTCGAGCGCGGCCGCCTCGGCACCGGGCAGGTGCAGACCGCGGAGCTCAAGGCCTTCTACCCCGGCACCGCCTGGGCCGCCCACGGCAACTACGGGGTCGAATACGACCTCACGATCCCGCTGCGCAACACCGGGCCGAAGCCGGTGCAGCTGCAGCTGGCCCTGGAATCACCGATCAAGACCGACCTGCCCAGCGGCGGCCTGCGCTTCAACAGCGCCCCGGTTCGGGCGGTGATGTTCCGTGGCCCGATCGAGGTGGCCGGTCTGGACGGGATCGGCGGCCGGCCGTCGGCGCGGCGGCGCTTCCACCTGGTGCAGCGGGCCGGTGAGCAGAGTCCGCCCCTGGGCACCGTGAGCCTGGGGCCGGGGGCCTCCCGGAACCTGCGGGTGCGGCTGATCTACCCGGCCGACGCCACGCCACCCCAGGTGCTGAGCCTGTTGCCTGTGAAACAATCGGCCGAACAGCCAGCCGACACAAGCCCGTGACGCCAGTCCGCCAGCGCAGGGTCTTCCCCTTCACCGCGATCGTCGGTCAGGAGGAGATGAAGCTGGCCCTGTTGCTCAACGTGATCGACCCCCGCATCGGCGGCGTGATGATCATGGGTGACCGGGGCACGGGCAAGAGCACCGCGATCCGGGCCCTGGCCGATCTGCTGCCCGAGATCGACGTGGTGACCGGCGATCCCTACAACAGCTCGCCCCAGGATCCCGACCTGCAGAGCGAGGAGGTGCGTCAGCGCCTCGAGCGCGGCGAGGAGCTGCCGATCGAGAGGCGTCAGGTCCCGATGGTGGATCTGCCCCTGGGGGCCACCGAAGACCGCCTCTGCGGCACGATCGACATCGAGAAGGCCCTCAGCGAGGGCGTGCGCGCCTTTGAGCCGGGGCTGCTGGCCAAGGCGAACCGCGGCCTGCTGTACGTGGATGAGGTGAACCTGCTGGACGACCACCTGGTGGACGTGCTGCTGGATTCGGCCGCCTCCGGATGGAACACGGTGGAGCGGGAAGGGGTGAGTGTGCGCCATCCGGCCCGCTTCGTGCTGATCGGCTCCGGCAACCCCGAGGAAGGGGAGCTGCGGCCCCAGCTGCTCGATCGCTTCGGCATGAGCGTGGAGGTGCGCACCGTGCGCGATCCCGAGCTGCGGGTTCAGGTGGTGGACCAGCGCACCGCCTTCGACAGCGACCCCGACCGCTTCACTGCCGCCATGCAGGCCGGCCAGGAGGCCCTGCAGGCCCGGGTGGTGGAGGCCCAGCAGCGCCTCGGCCAGGTGCAGATCGACGATGACCTGCGCATCCGCATCTCCGCCATCTGTGGCGAGCTGGATGTGGATGGTCTGCGGGGTGACATCGTCACCAACCGCGCCGCCCGCGCCCTGGCCGCCTTCGAGGGCCGCAGCGAGGTGAGCGAAGACGACGTGGCCCGGGTGGCCGCCTGCTGCCTGCGCCATCGCCTGCGCAAGGATCCGCTCGAGCAGATCGACTCCGGCGACCGGGTGGTGAAGGTGTTCTGCAAGGTGTTCGAGCGGCCCGAATCGGCCGACCGCAGCGCCTTCGAACTGGCCCTGGCGGCCTAGGCGCGGCCGGGGTGCGCATCCTCGGCATCGATCCCGGTCTGGCCCGCGTCGGTTACGGGGCGATCGAGATCGCCGGCACCACCCAGCGCCTGCTCGACTGCGGCATCCTGCGCACCGACCCCGGCGCCAGCGAGGGAGCACGCATGCTGGAGATCGCCCGCGACCTGCGTGTGCTGGTGCGTGCCTGGCGACCCGACCTGGCCGTCGTGGAGAAATTCTTCTTCTACCGCTCCAGCACCACCATCGCCGTGGTGCAGGCCCGGGGCGTGCTGCTGATGACCCTGGCCCGCTTCCGCGTGCCGGTGGTCGAATACCCCCCCATGCAGATCAAGCAGGCCCTCACCGGCAATGGCCACGCCGACAAGCAGGAGGTGCTGGAGGCGGTGATGCGGGAGCTGCAGCTGGACAGCCCGCCACGCCCCGACGACGCTGCCGATGCCCTGGCGGCCGCCCTCACCGGCTGGTTTCAGCGCTGAGCGATGGCAACGCCCGCCGAACCCACCCCCCATGACAAGGCGGCCCTTCGGCGGCGGTTCCGGGCCCTGCGCCGGCAGCTCCTCGGCAGCGACGAAGCGGCGATCCGTGCCCAGGTGGCACAGCTGGTGGAGCAGGAGGTGGCGGGGAGCGGCCGTGTAGGCCTCTACTGGCCCCTGGCCGGCGAAGTCGA
>JBFLKL010000200.1:0-11234 GCA_040883175.1 Synechococcaceae cyanobacterium
CGCTGAAGCCCCAGGGGGTGACACCCAGATGAGGGGGGGGCGCAGCGCTGGACGGCAGGGCACAGAGGCGCTGAACGTCCCGGCGGGGCAGGGTCAGGGCCTTGCCCGACCAGCCCAGGGCCAGCTGCAGCTTGGATCCGTGAATGGCATGCACCACCCCCAGGGCGGGGCAGCGGGCACCGCCCCGCTCGAGCTGTACACCGACCAGATCGCCGGGATGGAGAGGGTCGTGAGCCAGACGCCGCTCAGCCTTCCGGGTTGACGAAGGGCAGCAGGGCCACAATGCGTGCGCGCTTCACGGCATTGGTGAGGTCGCGCTGCTGTTTGGCGGTGAGCCCCGTCAGACGGCGGGGCAGGATCTTGCCGCGCTCGGTGATGAATTTCTTCAGCAGATCGACATCCTTGTAGTCGATCGGGTCACCCGGCTTGATGGGCGAGAGGCGCTTCTTGAAAAAGTTTCCGGCCATGGGAGGGGAGATGGGGAAGAGAGATGTGCCGCAGCCTGGTTCGATCGGTGCCGGATCATTCCGGCAAGCCGCCGATCACAGATCGCCGATCACTTGATTTCCTTGTGAACGGTCGACTTGTTGCAGTGCGGGCAGAACTTCTTCAGCTCCAGCCGTTCGGTGGTGTTGCGGCGGTTCTTCTCGGTGGTGTAGCGGGACACTCCCGGAGACCGCTTGGCGGGGTTGGACCGGCATTCCGTGCACTCGAGGGTGATCACGATCCGGACGCCCTTGTTCTTAGCCATGAAGGACGTTGCGCCGCGTCAGCGAAGCATGTGGACAAGGGCCCACCCTACCTGGCGGGGTGCCGGGTGCAGGGGGGAGCTCCGACCCGCTGCCTAGGATCCGCGCCTCTGCAGTCCAGGAAGCGATTCATGCGGGTCTCCCACCGGTGGCTGCGGGAACTGGTGCGCGGTCCGGGCGGGCAGGGCGAGCTGGATGTGGACATCGACACCCTGGCGGAGCGGCTGTCGATCGCCGGCTTCGAGGTGGAGGCCGTGGAGGATCTGGCCGCCCGGGCCGAGGGCGTGGTGGTGGGTCGGGTGATCAGCCGTGAGCCCCATCCCGACGCCACCAAGCTGAGTGTGTGCAGCGTGGATGTGGGCAGGGCACAGCCCCTCCAGATCGTGTGCGGCGCCGCCAACGTGCGTGCCGGCATCCACGTCCCGGTGGCCCTGGTGGGCACCACCCTGCCGGCCGTGAACCTCACCATCAGGCCGACGGAGCTGCGGGGGGTGGCCAGCAGCGGCATGATCTGTTCGCTCGCCGAACTGGGGTTCAGCGACGGGTCCGGCGGCATCGCCGTGCTCGACGATCTGCTGGAGGTGGTGCCGACGCTGGGTACGCCGGTGGGCCCCAGCCTGGGGCTCGACGACCAGGTGCTGGAGCTGGCGATCACCGCCAACCGCCCCGATGGGCTCTCGATGCGGGGCATCGCCCGCGAGGTTGCGGCCCTGTGCGGCGGCCAGACCCGCTTCACGGACGGCGAACCCGTTGCTGCCTGCGAACCGCTCAAGGCCGATCCGCCATCCCTGGAGGCGATGGCCGAAGGAGGCCTGTTCAGCCTCACGGCCCTCAGGGGGATCCACGTGGCGCCGTCCCCCCTCTGGCTGCAGCGGCGTCTGGAGAAGGCGGGCATCCGGCCCATCAACAACGTGGTGGACATCACCAATCTGGTGATGCTGGAAACCGGTCAGCCTCTGCACGCCTTCGACAGCGACCGCCTGGCGGAGCTCGGCGGCGGCAGGGCAGATCCCGCGGCCATCGGCCTGCGTCAGGCCCGTGCCGGCGAGAGTTTCACCAGCCTTGATGGCGAAGAGCGGCGGCTCGGAGAGGCCGCCCTGGTGGTGACCTACACGGATCGCCCCATCGCCCTGGCCGGCGTGATCGGCGGTGCCGGCGAGGCCGTGCACGAGGGCACCACCGCCATCTGGCTGGAGGCCGCCGTGTTCCCGGCCCGCCGGGTGCGGCAGTCGGCCCGCAGCGTGGGCCTGCGCACCGAGGCCAGCAGCCGTTTCGAAAAGGGCCTGCCACCGGAGGCCACCCTGGCGGCGGCCGACCGGGCCTGCGCCCTGCTGGCGGACCTGGCCGGCGCCACGGTGCAGGGCCGCTGGCTGCACCGCCGACCAGCCCAGGCGGACCGGGCGCTTCTGCTGCGGCGCGACGCCCTGCACAACCTGCTCGGCCCGGTGCTGGTGGAGGGCGAAGCCGTGGACCTGGCGGATGCACGCATCACAGGCACTCTGGAGGCCATCGGTTGCAGGCTCGAGGCCTGCGGGCAGGGCTGGCGGGTGGGTGTGCCGCCCTCCCGCGCCATGGATCTGTGCCGGGAGGTGGATCTGATCGAGGAGGTGGCTCGGCTGGTGGGCTACGACCGGTTCGCCTGCCACCTGCCCGATCCCACCGAGCCCGGAGGCCTCGACCCCGCCCAGGAGGCTGAGCGGCGCCTGCGCCGCGCCCTCTGTGCCGCCGGCCTGCAGGAGGCCTGCAGCTTCTCGCTGGTGGCGGCGGGCGAGGGCCGGATTCCCCTGGCCAATCCCCTGCTGGCCGACTACGGCCATCTCCGTGACAACCTGCAGGAGGAGCTGCTGGAGGCGGCCCGACGCAACCTGCAGAGCGGCCGGGAAGGGTTCTGGGCGTTCGAGATCGGCCAGGTGTTCCAGGCGGGGGCCGACGAGGCGCGTTCGCTGCTGGCGGGGGTGATCTGCGGTGAGCGCCGGGCCGAGCGCTGGAGCACCAGCGGCAAGCCGGCACCGCCGGACTACTTCCAGGCGCGTGGCGTGCTGCAGCAGGCTCTGAACGCTCTGAAGCTGCCCCTGGAGGACAGGGTGCAGAGCCGCCATCCCCTGCTCCACCCGGGGCGGGCGGCCGAGCTGGTGGTGGAGGGTCGGGCCGCGGGGTGGTTCGGTCAGCTCCATCCCGCCCAGGCGGAGAACCAGGACCTGCCCGAGAGCACCTTTCTGTTTCAGCTTGAACTGACGGTGCTGCTGAACGCCGCCACCCGTCGCAACCGCTGGCAGCCCGCCTTCAGCCCCTTCGCCACGGTGCCGGCCGCCGAGCGTGACCTGGCCCTGGTGGTGCCCTCCGGTACCCGTTCGGCCGAGCTGCTGCAGGTGATCCGCAAGGCGGGTCGGCCCCTGCTGGAGGAGGCCGAGCTGATCGACCGCTACGAGGGCGACCAGCTCGCCAGTGGCCAGTGCAGCCAGGCGTTCCGGCTGCGCTACCGGGATCCCCGCCGCACCCTCACGGAAGCGGAGGTGGAGAACGCCCACGGCCTCATCCGGGCGGCCCTGGAGCGGCAGCTGGGAGCCCAGCTGCGCTGAGGCGCAGCACGGCCAGGCACTCCACGTGGCTGGTCTGGGGAAAGAAGTCGATCGGCTGCACGCTCTCCAGTCGATAGGGCCCCTGGGGAGCCACCAGCCGACCCAGATCGCGGGCCAGGGTGGCGGGATCGCAGCTCAGATAGAGCAGTGCTGGCGGCGGTGCCTGCAGGATGGCCGCCAGCACTGCGGGCTCGAGGCCCTTGCGGGGGGGATCCACGAACAGTGCCTGGCAGTCGTGGATGACCTCCTCCAGCAGTGCAGCCACCGGCCCCTCCTGAAAACGGCAGCGCTCGGCCAGGCCGTTGAGACTCGCATTGGCCCGCGCCAGTTCCACGGCCGCCCGGCCGCGCTCGATGCCCAGCACCGTCCAGCCGGCGGCTGCGAGTGGCAGGCCGTAGGTGCCGATGCCGCAGTAGGCGTCGATGAGCGTGGCGGGGGGCTGGTCGCCGAGGGCGGCCTGCAGCAGCGGCACCACGGCCTCCGCCTGGACGGTGTTCACCTGGAAGAAGGTGTCGGCCCCCACCTGCAGCTCCAGACCCGCGAAGCGCTCCCGCAGCCGGTTGCGGCCCGCCAGCACGACGGTGGTGGGGCCCAGCAGGGTGTTGGTGGCCTGGTCCTGGAGATTCAGGCACACACCCACCAGCTGGGGCCAGCGCTGCAGCCACCTGCCGGCGAGCTCCTCCAGGCCGGGGAGGTCACGGTGGCTGCTCACCAGTGTGATCAGCACCTCCGCGCTGTGGTAACCCAGCCGCAGGCCCAGATGGCGCAGGCCGCCACCAGCCTGGAGGTGCCGGTCCACCGGCCAGCCACTGGCTTCGAGGTCGGTCTTCAGCGGTGCGATCAACGCATCCAGGCGGGGGTCGAGCACCGGACAGTGGTTGAGATTCACGATCCGGTGACTGCCTGGGCGGTAGTAGCCGGCCTTCAGGGTTCCGTCCGGACGGCGCTCCAGGGGCAGCACAGCCCGGTTGCGGTAGCCCAGGCCATCCCCTGCCGCCAGGGTGGGGGCCACCAGCGAGTCACAGTCCTCACCGAGCCGGGCGATGCGCTGCAGGGCGTCGATCACCTTCTGGCGCTTCCAGCGCTGCTGGGCACCGTCCTGGAGATGCTGGACGCTGCAACCGCCGCAGCGGTCGGCCAGGATGCAGGGAGGGCGCCGCCGCTCCGGCGCAGGCTCCAGCACTGCCAGGAGTTCGGCTGTCCAGTGGCTTCGGCAGCGGTGGACCAGCCGCAGGCGCAGCGTTTCACCCGGCAGGCCACCGGGGACGAACAGCACCTGGCCGTGGTGGCGCACCACCGCCAGGCCGTCGTGGGAGAGCCCGGACACCAGCACCTGCAGCTGCTGCCCCGGCACCAGCGGCGGTGCCTGGGGTGAATCCGCGGCGTCCCGACTGCCCATCCACGCACCAGTGCAGCAATGGCGAACCTACGCCGTGCAAAGGGCCGTTACACCTTCTCCCCTCCGTCCGGGAGAGTCGAGTGGTCTGGATAGAGTGCGCGGGCATGTGGTCGCTGCGATGAGCGTCGTTCGGGATCTGATTCTCCAGGCGGATGATCAACTGCGCTATCCAAGCAGTGGTGAACTCCGCTCCATGGTGGAGTTCCTCAGCGGTGGTGAGCGCCGACTGGCGGTGGTGCGGGTGCTCACCGAGAACGAGAAGAAGATTGTCGATGAGGCCGCCAAGCAGCTGTTCACCCGCAGGCCCGACTACGTGGCCCCCGGTGGCAACGCCTACGGTCAGAAACAGCGCGCCCAGTGTCTGCGCGACTACAGCTGGTATCTACGCCTGGTGACCTACGGGGTGCTGGCTGGCAGCACCGAGCTGATCCAGAAGATCGGCCTGGAAGGCGCGCGTGAGATGTACAACAGCCTTGGGGTGCCGATGCCCGGGATGGTCGAGGCGATGCGCACGATGAAGGACGCCGCCGTCGCCCTGCTGGGCAGCGAGGATGGCGCCCTTGCTGGTCCCTACTTCGACTTCCTGATCCAGGGGATGCAGACCTCCACCTGAGTTCCCCACCGATCCGCTCTCGCCAGCCAGCCACCCGGTCGGGAATGTCCCGGCCGGGTCTTTTGCTTGGACTCCTTACGCGAGCCACGCGTGACTGATGAGACGGCCTGTCCTGGCCTGGCTGGCCGGAGGTTACTGCGAAGGGCTGGGCTTCGGCGAGGACGGGAGATGCCGGCAGTCGAGGGTGCCCATCCATCCCGGGATGGGCCACATCGGCGTGAAGTTCTCAGCCGGTCTTGTCTATGGCGGTGCTGTCTCGTTTCAGGACCCGGAGTGCGTCCTGCCCGCGGTGACTGAGACGGACCATCGTGCTGCCCTGGCGCGCCGGAACGCGATGCGTCAATCAGCTGCAACTGGACCACAGGAACGACTGACGGCCGAGCGGACAAGCGTTCCGCCGGGGCCGCGCTCCCTGCGCAGAAGTCCGCCAGACCGAGACCATCCGACGCGGGTAAGACCCAGTTCAGGACGCAGGATAGGACCTAGGTGAGACGTCATAGCCGGCATCCGCCAGGGCCCACGCGTCCCTGAACCGCTGGCGTATCTGTGTCTCACACAGATACGCAGACTTTCAGAAGCCAGTGCTGGCAGTGGCTTTCCCGTGAGGGCCAGGGTGCTGGACAACCTCGATGCGCCTGGCTGGACTGGCCCGGCCCGGCGATGACCCAGCAATCAGCCATGGCGTTGTCCTCCGACCCCGCAGCAGCAGGGTGGCCCCATCGCGGTACGGCGGCACGTGATCAACATCCCCAAAAGCGCAGGAGTCGGCAAGCCAGAGGGTGAACACACGAAAGTCCATCCAGGCGGATGCCGGGCCGGTTGAAGGCTGACCCATGGGCATGGAGCGGATGGGAGGGGTATCCGCGTGACCGTCAGCATGTCCCATCCAAGACTCTGCCTGCGACAAGAGATGAGTCCCCTATGCGACAGACGCGAGAGCAGTCAGTCCTTGCCTGGCGGCCCCTTGCGGCGGCGCTGGCGGCCAGGGCGTCCGGCTATCAGCAGGCATCCAGGCTGAGTCTCGCCATGGGTCCGATATTGACACACTCTCGAGAGACGCGAGACAGGCTCAGGACGTGCGATAAAGCTCCTTCAGCATCTGGTATGCCTCGTTGAGGCGCCGCATCGTCTCGTCCGAACCACCGGAGTCGGGATGGTGGGCCAGGGCCATCTCGCGGTAGGCCTCCCGGATCTCCGGGAGGGTGAGCCGCTGGCCGGGGGCCGTGGGCAGCTGCAGCAGCCTGAGTGCTCCGTGCAGCGTCATCGTGTGCTCCAGGGTCTGGAAGGAGGTTCCCCGACGGCGGCGGCGGAACCGGTGCACAAAGCGCCGGATCAGGGTGGGCAGCCGCAGATCCAGGGTGGAGCCGCTGAAGGGATCCTCCAGGATCCCTGCGGCCACCATCACCAGCTCGAAACTGGCGGGCCCAGCCGGCCAGGCGGGGGAGAGGCTGCTCATCACCTCACCGATCAGAGTCCAGCTGAACGGTCTGCCCTCGCTCTGGTCACACTGGGGCCAGATGTCCTGGGCCAGCCACACCATCGCCGCCTCGAGCACCGCCGTGTTGGCCGGTTTGCCGTAGAGCTCGAGCCAGTGGCTGGCGGCCCGCTCCAAGGCCTGCTCGATGACCTGTGCCCCCAGCTGGGGCAGGGGATCGTGAGCCTGGGTCGGGCGCTCAGCCGGCGACTGCAGACTGCGGCGCACTTCCTCGGAGCGACGGCGGACAAATCCAGGCAGATCGATCCCGCGGCCTCCCCCGGTCCGGTTGTCCCGGTCCGTCCGCTGCAGGTCCCCCAACCGCCGCGCTCCAACCCCATCCGACCTTTCGGTTTCGGCCTCGACGTCCAGATCCAGTGCCAGTTCACCACTGCCTTCACGGGCGACAAGCACCAGGCTGCCCCGCTCATCGAACAGACCCGGCTGCTCCACATGTTGCGGATCGTGCGTCCCCGGCGCTGCCCCCTCGTACCCAGCCGTGGCCTCGGGTCCCTCGTCATCGCCGCCATCGTCGTCGGGAGCAAGGATGTTGCGCAGCAGGCGCTCCACGATCGCGCCACGGCTGCGCAGGCCGTATTCGCCCTTCAGCGCATCCAGTCGAGCCACCAGCTCGTGGCTGAGCTTCAGCTGAATGCTGCGCTGGGGCTGATGGCTGCGGATGTCGTCCTCGCTCACGGCTCGTGGTGGTGGGCGACGGGTCAGTTGCCCAGCAGACCGCGCATCACCTCCTGCTGGGCCTCCACCGCCTCCTGATAACGCTCCAGAAGGCCTGGATTCACCCCCTGCATGCGCATCGGGGCCACCTGGGGAAGGTTTCCGGGTGGACGATAGGGCTCGCCCAGCTGGGGCTGGGCGGCAGGCCGCTGGGGTGAGACGGCGGGCCGGGGCTGGGCGGCAGGGGTCTGGACGGCTGCGCCGGGGGGGGCAACGGCAGGGAGTGCGGCCTGTTCGGCTTCCTGACGCGCCTGCACCATCGCGAACTGGCTGGACGGCACGACACTGAGCAGGTGGCCTGGGGTGGCATCGGCCGGATAGACCATGCTGATGCGCACCGGGTTGCTCACATTCGGTTCCAGGTTGAGGGTGGTGAGCGCATAACTCTCGCCCGACTGCATCCCCAGGTGCATCTCCTCGAGACCGTCGCGGGTGCGCACCTGCAGTGAACCGCGGAAGGCGGTGAAGCGGGGAGTGCCCGGCCGGGGGGCAGGGTGACTCATCACCAGTTCGTAAGGGCCGTTGCCATACAGCTCCAGGTCGATGTCGAAACGGACTCCGTAGGTGCCGACATTGTCCAGGGAGGAATCAATCATCCTCACGGCCAGCGGATTGACCTGCACGTCCCGGGTGCCGAAGTGGGTGCGGTTGGTGCTGGTGAACGGCACGTGCAGGGGGCCCTGGCTGCGGAGATCGTGGCGGAGGCTGGCCTGGTAGGTGTCGCCGATGGCCACACCGCCGACACGGGAGAACACCCGGCCGTTCTGGATATCGCCGAGCAGGTTCAGATACACCCGTCCCGGCGCCAGCCGGCGACGGTCCAGAACAGCCACCAGATCGGCGTCGCTGCGGGGCTGGGACGCTGCCACCACGGCCATCTGGAAGGGGCCATCGCTTTGACCGCGCAGAAGGGCGTTGGCGATGCCAAGCGCCGGCAGCTGGGTGCGGAACAGCACGATGCGACTGCGGGGGGGGATCCGCACCGACGACTGCAGGTCCCGGTCCAGACTTCCTCGCAGCAACTGCACTGCGGTGGCATCGCCGGGGCCGGTGTTCCAGGGCCTTGGCCCCAGGGGGCGGACACCCATCTTGTGGGTGCCGAGGTAGGGCGCCTGGAAGCTGTTGCGCACGGCTCCCCGTTCGAACTGCAGCGTCACCGGGCGGGCGCCCGGATTGACCAGAATCAGCCCGAGGGTGAGTTCGGTGCGTCGATCCTCCGGGCGGATCTGAGCTCGGTAGTCGGGAAAATACTTGTGGTGCATGTGAACCCCGAACTCACCATTGAAGGTGTAAGTGGCGTTCTGCAGGGGGCGGCCGGTTTCGGCTGCGTAGGACACCCCTGGCTCCGTCGTGATCAGGATGCCTGGCCCTTCCACTTCCTCCGGCTGGTTGGAATGGAGCACCGGAACCGAATTGAAGCTGCCCTGAAGGGGTCGGGCCCGCTGGCCGGCCATCAGGGCCACGTAGGCATGGGCGGGTGCGGCCGGAGCCAGCACGGCCACGGCCAGCAGTCCGGCCGCGAGGGGGCGCAGGGGAAGCGGTGCGTCGGAAATCAAGCGCGGCAGTGGCAGGGAGCGGATGCGGGAGGGGACGTTGCGGAAGGAAGTCGCGGAAGGAGAGAGTGCGTGGGCGGTGGAGCAACCGCGGGCAGCGACCCGGTCTGGTGCTGCAGGGAACAGGCTACGCAGGAGATCCTGATGCTCTGCCTCTGGACTGGGAAGCCTGGGCGAGGCTGGCCATGGAGGCCTTCCCGGATCCAGGTGACGGGAGGGATCAACGCAGAACCGGAGCCACCGGTTCAGCCCATGACCCCGGTCAACCCGCCACACCGGCTAGAACTCTGGGATCTGAGCAAGTGTGCCATGTTTCCCCCTCTGGGTTGCTGCCGCGAGGACGGACCGGCGGGCAGCGGTCTGCGGCGCCACCAGGAGCGCAAGCTGAGGATGCTGCGCTTCTGGCGGGATGGGGCCGAACGTCAGATGGCGGCTCTCGATGCCGCCATCACCACCCTGGAGCGGCAGATGCAGCGAGACGAGCCCCGGCCTCCCCAGGGCTGAGCAACTGCCGCAGGCGCTCCAGCCCCCGGCGCAGCCGGCGCTGCACCGTCATCGGACTCACCTGCAGCAGCTCCGCTGTGCGCCGATAGCTCCAGCCCGCCAGCACCACCCGTTCCACCACGGCCCGCAGCGGTTCATCCAGCTGGCTGAGCAGGGCCGTCGCCTCCGGCCCCCGTGCATCCGGGTCACCAGCTGTGATCGAGCTGCCGGCAACGTCAGTCCCGTTCTCCGTCAGGGCCTCCTCCAGACTCAGAGGCCTCTGCAGCGGCAGTGAGGCCTCCAGGTCCTGCCACTGCCGGTGGCTCAGGCCCATGGCCTGCCGCAGCTGCTCCAGCGTCGGTTCTGCGCCGTGCCGGCAGGGCCATTGGCGACGCAGGCGGCCGAGCTGCTGGCGTCGCTCCTCCACCCGGCGGGGCAAGCGCACGGGGGCGGCCAGATCACGGAGGTAGTGCAGAATCGCGCCACGCACATGGGGCCGGGCAAAGGCGTTGAAGGGCGTGCCGCTGCTGGCGCGGTAGAGCTCCGCCGCCCGCAGCAACCCCAGCAGGCCCACCTGGACGAGGTCGTCGAGCGGCTCGGCGGAGTGCCGGTGATAGTGGAGTGCGATCGGGCGCACCAGCTCCCGGTACTGCTCGATGCGGCGGTTGCGCCGCTGGATGCAGCGGGGCAGGGCCGGCGAGGCGGTGTGGGTGGACATAACAGCAGATGGATAGAGGTGATGACGCTCCCGGATCGGGTCGTCCCTTTCCACAGAGCTGCAGATGCCAGCCCGCCCGCAACCGGGAAATCACGGAATTCGGATGCGAATCGGATCGGATCCGAATCGGCGGCCCTCAGGCCGGCCTGGGGGTGGAGACCTGCCGCAGCAGTTCCCAGGGGCCGTGATCCAGCAGCCAGGCCAGGTCGGAACGCTCGGTGACGAGCAGGTAGCCGGCAAAGCCGAGTGCATTGAGGCTGAATCCGGCGCAGTGCTCCCGCTCACGACGCACTGTGAGAAACCAGTGCTCGTCGAACAGCAGGTTGTAGGGATGGCGCGGCTGGGGATCATGCTGCGGATCGCCCAGCTCCAGCAGCGCGGCATGGGCGTGATACAGGCGCTGCAGCTCGTCTGCGCTGGCCCCCTCGCAGGCGGATTGATGACCCTGCTCACGGCGGCTGAGGGCGTAGCGCCAGGGCCAGGGGCGGTTGACTCCGGCCGGCCCGTCAAGCTGCTCGAGCAGCAGGGGCGCCATGGGACAGCTGACCTCACCACGGCGCCGGGGAAGCAGCTGCAGATGGCGATGGGGCTGGCTGGCACCGGCTGCCGCACAGCTGTTGAAGAACCACAGTCCGGCGGTGTCTGCCGCCACGTGGGCCACAGCCGTCCAGTCGAGGGGCCGCAGCCATCCCGACTGCGGGTGCCACTGCTGGGTGATCAGCAGCACGTGGCCGGGCTGAACGGGGTACTTGTTGAGCAGCACCACGTGCTGATCGGCCAGCCGCCGCACCTCAAGCTGCGGCTCCCAGGGCAGGAAGGGATTGGGCTTCGGTCCGCCGCCGCGCAGATGCCTGGGTGTGCGGCTGAGAAGCCGCCGCAGGCTGAAGGGAGTCAGCTGGGGAACGTCCAGCGGTTCGGTGCTCAGGGGCAC
>JBFLKL010000201.1:0-29728 GCA_040883175.1 Synechococcaceae cyanobacterium
AGGGCCGCTCCGGCCGCTCCCGCAGGCGGGCATCGAAGGCGACACCGCAGGGCTCGCTCCAGGTGTAGGGCTCTGCGGTGCTCACCCGGGCGGCCAGGTTGAGCCCCTCCATCGAGGGAGCGGCCCGCACCTGCGCGAGCAGGTCGGGGGGGGTCGAGCCGTCGCTGCTGATGGCACCGTTGAGGGCACCACCCTCCCGCAGGTGGCGCACCAGGGCGCGGGTGTCGACGCCACGGATGCCGACCACCCCGTTCTCGGCCAGCCAGTGGTCGAGATCGTCCTCGGCGCGCCAGCTGCTGGTGACCGGTGTCAGCTCACGGGCGATCACGCCGCGCACATGGGGCCGCGGGGCTTCCTGATCGGCCGGGTTGACCCCTGTATTGCCCAGTTCGGGGTAGGTGAAGGTCACCAGCTGACCGGAGTAGCTGGGATCGGTCATCA
Source organism: Synechococcaceae cyanobacterium (assembly GCA_040883175.1). Taxonomy (GTDB): domain Bacteria; phylum Cyanobacteriota; class Cyanobacteriia; order PCC-6307; family Cyanobiaceae; genus NIES-981. The sequence continues at coordinate 442 of JBFLKL010000201.1, forward strand.
CCTCCTGATAGCCGGTCATGCCGGTGTTGAACACCACCTCACCGATGGCGGTGCCGACGGCGCCGAAGGCCTCCCCGCGCAGCAGGGTGCCATCGGCCAGCATCAGCAGGGCGGGAGTGGTCACGGCACCGGCGGCAGCAGCCCCACGATCATCCCCCAAGCGCCTCGGGCAGCGCCGTGCGCAGCTGCAGCAGTTTCTGCCAGGGGCTGCCGGCAGCGAGCGCCGCGGCGGCCTGCTCGTGGCCCGCGGCGATGCTGTCAGCGGCACCGGCGGCCCAGAGCACCAGCGCCGTGTTCAGGGCCACCACCTCGCGCTGGGCAACGCTGCCCCGGCCTTGCAGAACGGATTCCAGGATGGCGCGGTTGGCGCCCAGATCGCCTCCGGCCAGGGCCGTGATCGGCGCCGGCGTCAGCCCCAGGGTCACCGGATCCAGCTCCTGGCTGCTCACCTCCCCGTCCTGCACCAGCCGCAGCTGGTTGGGGCCCTCCAGCGACGCCTCGTCGAGGCCTCCCGCGCCGTGGACCACCACCGCCCGACGCAGGCCCAGCCGGGCCAGGGCACCGGCCATGGGATCGAGCAGGTCGGCCCGGGCCACCCCCAGCACCTGGGCCTCGGGTTGCAGCGGGTTCACCAGGGGGCCGAGCAGGTTGAACACGGTGCGCACGCCAAGGGCCCGGCGCAGTGGCGCCAGGCCCACAAGGGCCGGATGCCAGCCGGGCGCGAACAGGAAGGTGACGCCCACCTGCGGCAGGGCCGCGATCACCTGGTCCTGGGGCGCCCCGAGGTTGATCCCCAGCGCCTCCAGCACATCCGCAGAGCCCACCCGGCCGCTGGCACTGCGGTTGCCGTGCTTGGCCACATGCACCCCGCAGGCGGCTGCCACGAACGCCACGGCGGTGGAGATGTTGAAGCTGTCGGCTCCGTCGCCGCCGGTGCCGCAGGTATCCACCAGCGACAGGGCCGGGCGCACGCCGGGCAGGGGGCAGGCCCCGCGCAGCACGCCGGCCATGGCGGCAAGCTCATCAGCGCTGAGGCCCTTGGCGCGCAGCGCCGCCAGCAGAGCACCGGTGAGCACCGGCGGGATCTCCTCGTCCAGCCAGGCCCGCATCAGAGCACCGGCCTGCTCCGCGCTGAGCGAGACACCGCCCAGAAGCTGCTCGAGCATGGCTGGAGCTGCGGGAGGAGAGGCCATGGCGGTGGCGTGGGGAGCTGGAGGTGGGGCCATTCAAGAACCCGCCGCCGGGTCCGACGCGGCACCGGCCCATGAAGATGCAGGAGGACAGACAGAAAAAAGCCCGGGTGCAGGGCACACCGGGCCGGGTGATGGGGACTTTTCCACTATCCCCCTTGACCGGCGCGATGGCGCTGTCGGGGCCGACTTCGCTGGGTGATCGACACAACAGGAGCCGCGGTGGCGCCGTCTCAACCGTCCTGGTCGGTGGTGTCGAATCCCGACCCCACGGCATCGGCGGTGGAGGGCACAGGTCGGTAGCCGGCAGCCCAGAGCATGCGTGTGCGCTCGTGCAGGTCCTCCCGGCTCAGCCCCCAGAGCCTGAGCACCTTGGCCAGGTCGTCCTGGATGTCCTGGGCACCTGGAAAGCCCTGGTAGCGCATCAGCAGCCGGGCCGCATCCACCAGGTGCTCGTCGGATGGGGTCTCGGATGCCAGCAGGCCGTCGACCACGACGCGATCGAGGGCGTGCAGCGGGTGGCTCTGCTCCGCCCCACCGCCGGCGCCATCACGTCCCCCCCCCGACGGCGATGGGGGCGGCGATGGGGACGGTGATGGTGGGGCCATGGGGCGGCGTGGGGGATCCCTAGGTTGGGCCCATCTTCGAGCTGGCGGCGTGGCGGCCCTGCGTGCCGATCTGATCCTGCGCTACCTGCGCCCCCATCGCCGCACCGTTCTGCAGGGCGTGGCGGCGCTGGTGGTGGTGAACCTGCTCGGCGTCGGCATCCCCCTGCTGGTGCGGCGGGTGATCGACGACCTGCAGGACGGGTTCGAACTGCGCGATGTGCTGCTGATGGCCCTGCTGCTGGCCGTTCTGGCCACGGTGATGGGTGCCATGCGCCTGCTCTCGCGCCTGCTGGTGTTCGGTGTGGGGCGGCAGGTGGAGGCCGACCTCAAGCAGCGGATCTTCGACCACCTGCTGCGGCAGGAGCCGGGCTGGGTGCAGAGCACCGGCAGCGGCGAGGTGATCAGCCGTGCCACCAGCGATGTGGAGAACGTGCGCCGGCTGCTGGGCTTCGCCGTGCTCAGCCTCACCAACACGGCCCTGGCCTACGCGCTCACCCTGCCGGCGATGCTGAGCATCGACCCCTGGCTGACCCTGGCGGCCGTGGGGCTCTACCCGCTGATGCTGCTCACGGTGCGCCTGTTCGGCGGGCGGATGATGCGCCAGCAGCGCCGCCAGCAGGAGGCCCTGGCCGGACTCAGCGACCTCATCCAGGAAGACCTCTCCGGCATCAGCGCGATCAAGATCTACGGACAGGAGGCCACCGAACAGGCGGCCTTCGCCGGCCGCAACCGGGTGTACAGGGACGCCGCCCTGGGACTGGCCCGCACCCGCAGCACCCTGTTCCCGCTGCTGGAAGGCATCTCCTCCATCAGCCTGCTGCTGCTCCTGGCCCTGGGCAGCGGCCAGTTGGAGACAGGGAGGCTGAGCATCGGTGATCTGGTGGCTCTGATCCTGTTCGTGGAGCGGCTGGTGTTTCCCACCGCGCTGCTGGGCTTCACCCTGAACACCTTCCAGACCGGTCAGGTGAGCCTGGACCGGGTGGAGCAGCTGCTGGGGCGCCAGCCGCTGATCGAATCGCCCGCCAACCCCCAGCCGCCGTCGCAGCGGCCGCGCGGTGAGATCGAGGCCCGCGGCCTCACGGTGCGCTACCCGGGGGCACCCCGCCCGGCTCTGGTGGACGTGAGCTTCCGCGTCGAGCCCGGCGAACTGGTGGCGGTGGTGGGACCCGTGGGCTGCGGCAAGACCACCCTGGCGCGGGCCCTGGGCCGGATGGTGGAGCTCGACCCCGGCCAGCTGTGGCTGGACGGGGTGGACATCACCCGGCTGAGGCTCGAGGACCTGCGCCGCCAGGTGGCACTCGTGCCCCAGGAGGGCTACCTGTTCACCGCCACCCTGGCCGACAACCTCCGCTACGGCATGCCCGAGGCCTCCCAGGCGCAGGTTGAGGCGGTGGCGGCCGAGGCCAGGCTGGAGGGCGACATCCGCGGCTTCCCCGACGGCTACCAGACGCTGGTGGGCGAACGCGGCATCACCCTCAGCGGCGGGCAGCGGCAGCGCACCGCCCTGGCGCGGGCGATGCTGGTGAACGCCCCTCTGCTCGTGCTCGACGACGCCCTGGCCAGCGTCGACAACACCACCGCCGCCCAGATCCTGCGCTCGATCCGCGGTCAGGGCGACCAGGGGCGCACGGTCCTGATGATCAGCCACCAGCTCTCGGCAGCAGCAGCCTGCGATCGGGTGCTGGTGCTGGAGGAGGGGCGGCTGGTGCAGCAGGGATCCCACGCCGAGCTGGTGGGGGTGCCCGGCACCTACCGGCGACTGTGGGCGCGGGAGCAGGTGGGCGAGCAGATCCGCGCCGGAGGTTGAGGCCGCCGAAGCGCAACTCTTGTTGCGGGGACGCTCCACAGCCTGCCTCCAGGGCTTAGGTGGAGACACTGCCTCCAGACCATGACTCCAGGCCCTGCACCGCTTCAGGCCCAGGCCTACAACCTGCGCTGCACCCTCAGCTTCGGCGACATCTACGCCCAGATCCTGATCTGGATGGCGGTGATCTTCGTGAGCCTGGCCGCCGGCCTCGCGCTGATGGGGGCCAGCCGGCCCGTGTTCGCCCTGGTGGGGGTGGGTCTGATCCTGGTGCTGTCGCTGCCGTTCCTGCTGTTCGCCTTCACCACCACCCTGCTCAACCACATCGCCCTGGAGCCACGCCCGGAGCCCCCGGCCAGCTGACTAGGCTCCGCTCAGTTGCAGGGTCAGGGTGTTCGGCAGGCGGTCTGCGGGGGAAGGTCGGACGGGTACAGGCAGCGGTGCTGCTCCGGCCCCGGGTGAGCAGCACCCGGACGGTCCCATCCATGCCGTGCTGGGCACCCCCGTCTCCCTGAGACCGGAGACAGGACAGGCAGAGGCGCTGTTCGGCTGCGGCTGTTTCTGGGGCGCCGAGAAGGGATTCTGGAAGCTTCCTGGCGTGCTCACCACGGCCGTGGGCTACGCCGGCGGCCAGCTCGACCAGCCGAGTTACCAGCAGGTGTGTTCAGGCCGCACCGCCCATGCCGAGGTGGTGCGCGTGGTGTGGGATCAGGCCCGGATCGACTTCAGCGATCTGCTCAAGCTGTTCTGGGAATGCCACGACCCCACCCAGGGTGATCGCCAGGGCAACGACCGGGGTTCCCAGTACCGCTCCGCCATCTACGTGGACGATCCACTGCTGCTGGAGCAGGCCCAGGCCAGCCGCACCGCCTACCAGGCCCTCCTGAGCGCCGGCGGCTACGGCCCCATCACCACCGAGATCGGCAGCGGTCAGCGTTTCTGGTACGCGGAGCCCTACCACCAGCAGTACCTGGCCAAACCCGGCAGCCGCCCCTACTGCTCCGCCCAGCCCAGCGGTCAGCGGTTGGGCGATTTCCCCGGCGCGCGGTACCGCCTGGATCCGAGGGTGTGGGACTGCTACGACTGGTCGGTGAGCCACTGCATCCTTCGCGGCGACAACGCCCCGATCCGCCTGGCCGCCTCCTCGGCGAGCTGAGCCGGTCGCCGCCGTCCTCTCCGTCATGGCCGTTCCGCTTCCCCACCTGCTGCTGCTCACGGCCACCCTGCTGGCGCAGTCCTCCCCATGGTGGGAGCACTACGACAGCAGCGAGAGCTTCCTCTGCCCCCGCCTGGGGCGGGTGCAGCTGGAGCGCAACAACGCTCAGGCCTCGCTGATCACCGGTCGGTTCCGCACCACGGCCTTCCGCGACGACACGCCCCTGCCGGGCCTTCGCTACGCGAACCCGCGCCTGACCCTCATCCTGCAGGGGGATCTGCTCACCATCGAGCAGCTCCCCAGTCGCATCCAGTGCACCCGCACCGAGCGGGTCTGACGATCGCCATGAACCCCCTGCCTGACCGGGTGGTGCTGGTGGCGCTGCTGTCCACCATCGCCCTGTGCTTCGCCCTCGTGCTCTGGAGCGTGAAGCTGCAGCCCAGCCCCGAGCCACCGCTGCAATGGCGCGACGGCCCCTCGGCCATCGCACCCCCGTCACTGCCCAGCGCACGGGGTCTGGCGGTGTGAGCCGAGCCAGCCGTCATGGGGAAGCGGATCCGCACGGTGAAGCGGAGCCGCGGCATCCGCGCCATCCACTGCCCCGCGGCCTGGTGGAGCTGTATGGGCTGCTGGCGGTGCTGGTGGTGCTGGTTCCCGAATGGATGGCGGAAGGAGCACTGTGGGGCTGGGGCGGCGATCGCCACGGTCTGCAGCTTCCCGACGCCGAGGGAGCCTGGCAGCAGCTGCCTGAACTGCGCCTGGCGGGGATGGGGCTGGCCGAGCTGCGCCTGCTTGCCCACGACCTGCGCTTGCCGGGCTACGCCAGCGAGAGCAGGGGACGGCTCACGCGCCGGCTGCTGCGCCGCCTTCGCCGCCGCAAAGCGCTGTGATAGCTTGCGTTTGCCGGTATCAACCGGGGCGTAGCGCAGCTTGGTAGCGCACCACTTTGGGGTAGTGGGGGTCGTGGGTTCAAATCCCGCCGCTCCGATTCCGGTTCCTGTCTCTCAGGATCCAGACAGCCAGATCCATCCCCCTGGAGCCTGGCCCTGCAGGGATTCATCTCCCTTCCCGCGCCGGCAGGTTCCCTGAACCTGCCGGCTTCGCGTGTCCACCAGGCGTGTGAGCCAGTGGCGCGCAGGTGCGTTCAGGCATTCAGCCGGGTCAGAGCGCCGAAGCGCTGCAGCCAGCGGTTCACGCGCCGGCGCAGGCCCGGGGGCACTTCCTGAAGCAGAGCCAGGAGTTCCTGGGCCGCCAGACGATGCATGGTCCTGGCATCCACAGACCAGAGGCGCTCGGCCTCCCGGATCAGGCGGGCCCAGGTGCGGGCCACCTGCCAACGCTGCAGTCGACGCCGTGGCTGCTCGAGGCTCAGGCGCTGAAGCGTCTGCTTCTGGCTGCTCATGACATGAAGAGCGCTGTTCTCCAGGCTGAAGGACGGCGGCGGCGGGGCCGGGAACCGACCACTGCGCTTCAGATTCCTGTCGCAATGGTCAACAGGGGCTGACCGCCGGCTTCAGGCGGCCAGCGCCGCGCTCCGCTCACCCGGCCCCCGGGGATGGCGGGCAGCCGCCTCCACCCGTTCCACCCGGAATGGCAGATCCCTCACCTCGGCGTCGGTGAGACGGCGGCTCCAGGCCCCGGCCACAGGGTCGTTCCAGCGGAAGCCGGCCTCGCGGGCCTTGTGCCGCTCCGCATAGGACACCAGGGCGCGGTAGGTGTGGCGGGGCTGCAGTGCTGCTTGCAGCAGGCCCTCCAGGTCGCGGCAGCGCTCGAGCACCTGGGCCAGGTAGATGCAGTCGGTGAGGGCCCTGTGGGCAGCCCACACGGGCACCCCATGGGCCAGGGCCAGATCCCGCACCGAGGGAGCGGCACGCAGGTGCAGCTCCGCCGGCCAGCGGATGTCGTCCATCGAGCAGATCCAGGGCTTGGCCACCACCGGAAGCGGTTCGATGCCGAACCACTGGCGATCGAAGGCCGCGTTGTGGGCCAGCACCGCCTCAGCCGCCTCAAGCATGGCGGTGAAGCACTGCAGTCCCGCCTGCCAGGGCTGGGGCAGACGGCTGACGACGGCGGGGATGCCGTTGATGGGCTCGGCGGGGTTGGCGTCCACAGGCAGCAGGAATGACACCTGGCTGAGCACAGCGCGCTCGGCGACGGCGAACAGGATGGCGCCCACCTCGATGCAGCGGCCCTGGCTGGGGTCGAGGGCCGTGGTCTCGGTGTCGAGGATCAGCAGGGTGGCCGGATTGCGCCCGGAGCCGGGGGCGGCAGCCCCGGTATCGGTCACTGGCTCCGTGACGGGCTCCGACGGCGCAACCGCGACGCGATCCACAGGTGCATCAGCCGAAGGCGTTGGCCTCGGAGGCGGCTGGATCAGTGCCAACAGATCAGGCTGCTGCCAGGAGCTGGACTGCTGGGGGGAGGGTCCGCACACGACAGGCAGGGCGCACCCTCCCATCGTCCCAGTTGTGGCAAGTAGGGTTTCGATGACCACCGTTGGGGCTGCCATGGCCAGAGCACTTGCCGCCGGCGACCGCGCCCCCCTGATCGCCCTTGCCGATCAGAACGGCAGCGAACGCCGCAGCGACCAGCTGGGTGGCAAATCCCTGGTGCTGTTCTTCTATCCCAAGGACGAGACGCCGGGCTGCACGCTGGAGGCCTGCGCCTTCCGCGACAGCTACGCCGATCTGCAGGCGCTGGGGGCAGAGGTGTGGGGCGTGAGCGGCGATGACGCCGCCAGCCATGCCCGGTTCGCGGAGCGCCACAACCTGCCCTACCCGCTGCTGGTGGACCGGGACAACGCCCTGCGCAAGGCCTTCGGTGTGCCCGCTGTGCTGGGGCTGCTGCCGGGCCGGGTCACCTATGTGATCGACGGCTCGGGGGTGATCCGGCACGTGTTCAACAACCTGCTGGACGGGCCGGCCCATCGCCGCGAGGCGATCGAAGCCCTGCGGCAGCTGCAGGCCTGACGGCAGCTGCGATGGCGCGCTGGCGGCAGCAGGACGAGCTCTGGCTGCTGGAGCCCGCGGCACGGCCCCTCGGGCTGGTGGAGTTCATCGGTGGCAGCTATCTGGCCAGCAACCCCCAGCTCAGCTACCGCCGCCTGCTCGAGGCCATGGCCGGGCGGGGCTGGCGTGTCCATGCCTGGAGCTACGTGCCGGGATTCGACCATCAGGCCCAGGCCAACGCCGCCTGGGAGCGGTTCCGCAGGCAGCGCCGGGCACTGGCTGAGCTCGATGCCCTGCCGACTGGTGACCCCCTGCGGCTCGGCCACAGCCTGGGCTGCAAACTGCATCTGCTGGCCCCGGATGGGGGCCGCCGCTCGCGGGGGCTGGTGGCCCTCAGCTTCAACAACTTCTCGGCGGAGCGCTCGATTCCGCTGCTGGCGGAACTGGGGCAGCAGTTCCGTTTCCGCAGCGAATTCAGCCCTTCACCGGAGGAGACCCTCCGACAGGTGGCCGCCAGCTACCGGCAGCCCCGCAACCTGCTGGTGCGCTTCAGCCGCGACACCATCGACCAGAGCAGCCGTCTGCTGGGGGTGCTCCAGGCCCGCCCCGACGACGCCAGCAGCCTCGAGGAGCTGCCGGGGGACCACCTCACGCCAGCCAGCGGCGGACTGCGCCGTCAGCTGCTGGGAGAGTGGGCCGACGACCCATCCAGGCAGAGGGCGATTGATCGGATCGCCGACATCACCGATCACTGGTCGCGACTGCAGGCTCCACGACAGCGATGAACACCCCGAAACCGGGGATCTCCACGGTGCGCTCGAAACACCTCACCTGAAAATCGAGTTCATCGGCCTGGTGGCAGACAGGCCAGCGGTCCAGCGACTGGTAGGCCGGCTGAGCGTGGAAATTGAACGCGAACAGGAGGGTCTGGCTGGCGGCGCGGCGACAGAAGGCCAGGACAGGGTCCGCGCTGGGGAGCAACTCCAGGTCTCCCTCGGTGATGGCCGGCTGACGGCGCCGCCACTGGATCAGACGGCGGTACTTGTTGAGCAGGGACTGGGGATCGCGCTCCTGGGCCTCCACCGCCAGGCGGCGATGGTCCTCCGGCAGCGGTAACCAGGCCTCCGGCGCCGTGGTGAAGCCGGCCAGATCTCCCTCGGCCGTCCAGGGCATGGGGGTGCGGCAGCCATCGCGTCCCAGCACGTGCGGGTAGCCCCGGATACCGAAGGGATCCTGCATCCGCTCGTGGGGGATCTCCGCCTGGTGCAGCCCCAGTTCATCGCCCTGATAGATGCAGCAACTGCCCTTGAGGCTGATCTGGAGAGCGGCGAGCTGATGATCGAAGGCCTCCTGGCTGAAATGTTCGTCCATCAGGGCCCCGTGCCAGCGGGAGGCCAGGCGCGGAAAGTCGTGGGTGCCGGCGGTCCAGCAGAGAATGCCGCACTGGAAATGGGCCTGCACGCGCTCGATGATGGTGCTCAGGCGGGCACGATCGAGCGGGTCCTCACTCATCAGTGAGGAGTTGTAGGCCATGTGCAGCTTGTCGGGGGCATCGACGTAGGCAGCGGCATCGGCGATCGCGTCCTCGGCGCAGGACACCTCGGCGAGACTGGTGCGGTTGGGATAGCTGTCGAGCAGGGCTCGAATGCGTTTCACCATCTCCACCGATTCAGGCCGGCTCTGGTTGTAGGTGTTGACGAAGCGGAAGAAGGGCACCTCTCCGAAGGCGCCATCAGGCAATGCCATGCCTGGAAGACGCAGCGGATTGTCGCGGCAGTGCTGATCAGCGACCAGAAAGTTGATGACGTCGAAACGAAAGCCGTCGACACCCATGTCGAGCCAGTAGCGCCCCACATCCAGCATCGCCTCCTGCACCTCGGGGTTGCGCCAGTTGAGGGCAGGCTGCTCTTTGAGGAAATGGTGGAGGTAATACTGGCGGCGCTGAGGCTCCCATGTCCAGGCCGAGCCACCGAAGGTGGACAGCCAGTTGCTGGGGGGCTGCTCGTCGGGGCCGGGGTCATGCCAGACATACCAGTCGGCATGGGGATTGTGACGACTCTTGCTGCTCTCGACGAACCAGGGGTGCTGGTCGGAGGTATGACTCCAGACCTGATCGATGATCACCTTGAGGCCCAGGCCATGGGCTTCACCGAGGAGTGCATGGAAATCCTCCAGAGTCCCGAAGAGGGGATCCACCTGGCGGTAGTCACTGACGTCATAGCCGAAGTCCTTCATCGGCGAGACATAGAACGGCGACACCCAGACGGCATCCACGCCCAGGGAAGCGACGTAGGGCAGTTTCTCGATGATGCCGCGCAGGTCACCGACCCCATCGCCGCTGCTGTCCATGAAGCTGCGCGGGTAGATCTGATAGATCACCGCGGAGCGCCACCAATCCGGAGCAGAGGTCATCGTCGTTCCAGCAACAGGGCACCGTAAGGGGGGCACCGCAGCACCTCGCCGATCACCTGATCTTGGTCAAGATCCTGAGCCTGGAAGGCATTGAGCGCCAGGGAGGGGAGCAGGGAGCGGGATGCCAGGCCGTGGCTGGCGGGACGGAAGTCGGCCCAGCGTCCGCCGGTGTTGAACAGGCAGAGCAGCTGGCCGGACCCCTCCTCACCGCGCACAAAGGCCAGCACGGGCTCATCCGTCTCCAGCACCGTGATGGCACCGCACCGCAGGGCGGGTTCACGGCGGCGCCAGTGCAGCAGCCGCCGCCAGGTGTTGAGCAGAGAGCCGGGGTCCGGCGACTGCCGGTCCACGGCCAGGGCCCGGTGCCGGCGGGGGATCGGCAGCCAGGGCTGGCCGGCGGTGGTGAAGCCCTGCTGGGGAGCCTCGGCCGCCCAGGGCATCGGCGTGCGCGAGCCGTCGCGGCCGGGGATGATCGGGTACAGGGCCTTGCCGAAGGAATCCCTGATCCGGTCCTCGGGGATGTCGGCGGGGATGCGCGCCTCCGGCAGGCCGAGTTCGTCCCCCTGGTAGAGGCAGAGGGCCCCGGGCAGGCAGATCAGCAACGCCGCCATCATGTGATAGGCCGTTTCCGGGTAGGGGTGGCCGTACTGATCAGTGCCCGTCCAGCGGGAGCGGAAGCGGCCGTAATCGTGGTTTCCCGCCATCCAGCACTGGCCCTGGTCAGGGAAGTGGCGCAGGGTCCGCTCGATCACATCACGCAGCATCGCCACCGACAGCGGGCGCTTCTGCAGCAGGGAACTGTTGTAGGCGAGGTGCAGACGGTCTCGTCCCTGCACATAGGCTCCGGACAGGGCGATGGAGTCCTCGCACAGGGTCACTTCCCCCAGACTCATCACCCCGGGGTACGCATCCAGCAGAGCCCGGATCGTGGGCAGACGATCGAACACTTCCGGGCGGCAGAAGCTGTTCACGAACTGCTGCTGCACCATGGGATTGTCGGGCGAGATGCCATCGGGAAGCCCCATCTCGGGCGTCCGTTCCGGATTGTCACGGAGGGCAGGATCCTCAATGAAGAAGTTCACCGCGTCGATGCGGAAGCCATCGACACCCTTGTCCAGCCAGAAACTCGCCAGATCGAGCACGGCCTCCACCACCCGGGGATTGTGCCAGTTGAGTTCGGGCTGGCAGGGAAGAAAGTTGGCGAGATAATACTGATGGCGGCCCGCGTGCCACTGCCAGGCACTGCGTCCCATGAAGGCCGACAGCCAGTTGTTGGGTGGCGAGCCATCGGCACGGGCATCATGCCAGACGTACCAGTCGGACTTTGGATTGGTGCGGCTGGAGGCACTCTCCACAAACCAGGGATGCAGCTGGGAGGTGTGATTCCAGACCTGATCGATCACCACCTTGAGCCCAAGATCATGGGCAATGACCAGAAGGGTCTCGAAATCCTTCATGACCCCGAAGAGGGGGTCGATGTCGAGCATGTCCGTGATGTCGTAGCCGAGATCCTCCATCGGCGACTCGTAGAACGGCGTCAGCCAGATGGCATCCACACCGAGGGAGGCGATGTAATCAAGACGCCGGATGATGCCCTGCAGATCTCCGATCCCGGTGCCGGTGGTGTCGAGGAAACTCCAGGGCACGATCTGGTAGATCACGGCCTGCTGCCACCAGGGGCAGCCCGGCGACGGATCCCGCCGCCACCAGGGACTGGGGCTGCTCAACGGCGCAGCTGATCGAGCACCGAGCGGTCCTCGAGGGTGGACGTGTCGCCGCTCACCTCCTGGCCCGAGGCCAGGGAGCGCAGGATGCGGCGCATGATCTTGCCGCTGCGGGTCTTGGGCAGGGCATCGGAGAAGCGGATGTCGTCGGGCTTGGCGATCGGGCCGATCTCCTTGCCCACATGGCTGCGCAGCTCGACCACCAGCGGATCGCTGCCCTCGCGGCCGGCCTCGAGCGTCACGAACGCCACCACCGCCTCCCCCTTGATCTCGTCGGGCCGGCCCACCACGGCGGCCTCGGCCACGGCGGGGTGGCTCACCAGGGCGCTCTCGATCTCCATCGTGCCGAGGCGGTGGCCGGACACAGAGATGACGTCATCGACCCGGCCCATCACCCAGAAGTAGCCGTCGGCGTCGCGGCGGGCGCCGTCGCCGGCGAAGTAGAGCAGCGAGCCATCGGCCGGGCGCACCTCCTCCCAGTAGCTGCGGCGGAAGCGGTCGGGATCGCCGTGCACGGTGCGCATCATCCCAGGCCAGGGGCGCCGCACGGCCAGGTAGCCGCCGGCATCGGCGGGCTGGGAGTTGCCGTCGTGGTCGACGATGTCGGCGGCGATGCCCGGCAGGGGCAGGGTGCAGGAGCCGGGCTTGGTGGGCGTGGCGCCGGGCAGCGGGCTGATCATCACGCCACCGGTCTCGGTCTGCCACCAGGTGTCCACCACCGGGCAGCGGTTGCCGCCGATCACCTCCCGATACCACATCCAGGCCTCTGGATTGATCGGTTCGCCCACGGTGCCGAGGATGCGCAGGCTGCCCATGTCGTAGCGGTCGGGCACCTCTCGCCCGCTCTTCATGAAGGCCCGGATCGCCGTGGGGGCCGTGTAGAAGAGCGTGCAGCGGTGCTTCTGCACCACCTCCCAGAAGGCGCCGGGATTGCCGGGCCGTGGTGCGCCCTCGTACATCACCGTGGTGGCGCCGTTGGAGAGGGGTCCGTAGACGATGTAGCTGTGGCCGGTGATCCAGCCCACATCGGCGGTGCACCAGTGGATGTCGTCGTCACGGATGTCGAAGATCCACTGGAAGGTGACGTGGGCCCAGAGGTTGTAGCCGGCGGTGGTGTGCACCACCCCCTTGGGCTTGCCGGTGGAGCCGGAGGTGTAGAGCACGAACAGGCGGTCCTCGCTGGCCATCGGCTCGGCCGGACAGTCGGCGCTCTGGGCCTCCACCAGGTCGTGCCACCAGTGATCGCGGCCGGGCAGCATGGCGCAGTCGCCGCCGGCTCCGGCCAGCCGCCGCACCACCAGCACATGCTCCACGCTGGGAGCGCCGCCGTTGCCGCTGAGCGCCTCATCCACCGCCGGCTTCAGCGGCACGGGCTTGTCCTTGCGGAAGCCGCCGTCGGCGGTGATCACCGCCTTGGCCTCGCCGTCGATCAGGCGATCGCGCAGGGCATCGGCCGAGAAACCGCCGAACACCACCGAGTGGGGGGCGCCGATGCGGGCGCAGGCCAGCATGGCGATCGCCGCCTCGGGCACCATCGGCATGTACAGAGCCACCAGATCGCCCTTGCCGATGCCCAGGGCCTTGAGGGCGTTGGCGGCCTGGCACACCGCAGCGTGGAGCTGGCGGTAGGTGAAGCGGCGGGTGTCGCCGGGTTCCCCCTCCCAGATCAGGGCCGTCTTGTCGGCGCGGGGCCCATCGAGGTGGCGATCGAGGCAGTTGAAGCTGAGGTTGGTGGTGCCCCCCTCGAACCAGCGGGCGAAGGGTGCCTGGCTCCAGTCGAGAACCGTGTGGAACGGCTCGAACCAGTGCAGCTCGGAGCGGGCGAGATCTCCCCAGAAGCCGTCGGGGTCGGCCTCCGCCCGGGCGCAGAGGTCGCGGTAGGCCTCCATCGAGCCGATGCGGGCGCCGGCGGCCAGCTCGGCCGGTGGCGGAAAGAGCCGGCCTTCCTGCAGCACAGACTCGATCGTGGCCTCGGGCATCGTGGCGGGGGCAGGGAAACCCATTGTGAACCGCAGCAGCAGGGATGCCGCCAGCGCCCGCGGGCTGGTTTACAGCCGCCCCGACGGCCGGCCGGTGCGGGGCCGCTGCTGGCGGTTCTGGGTTCTGCAACGCAGCAAGAAGGTGTGGTTCCGGATCGGTCCCACTGCCTCCCACGCCCCCCTGGGGCCGCTGCTGTTCCGCTACGACGGCAGGCCGATCCTGCACCGCAGCGAGCTGGCGGCCTGGCGGGCCAGTTGCCGGCGATCGCCCCGCCCGGTGGTGTGGAGCAAATGGCCCGACATGGGCCTGGCCGAGGGTCCCGCAGGCACCCACCTCTTCCTCACCATCTGGAGCCGCTGGAGCTGGCTGCATCCAGAGGCCTGCGGCAGGCCGGAGCGCTTCAGCGTCGAACGCCTCGATGACTGAACAGGTCACGAGCGGAGGCGGGAACCGGCTGAGGGACGGGTGCACCAGGGAGAATGACTTCATGCAAGGTCCCGCCGCCTGCCTTTTCGACCTCGACGGGCTTCTGCTCGACACCGAACCCCTGCATGCCAGGGCCTGGCGCCAGGCGGCCCGCCACTTCGGTCGTGAGTTGAGCGATGCGGAACTGCTGCTGCTGCGCGGCCGCCGCCGGCTGGACTGTGCCGCCCAGGTGCGGCACTGGATCCGCGAAGGCCAGAGTCAGGCTCCATCCGTGGAGGAGTTGCTGGCCGTGCGCCAGCCCATCGCCGAAGCGCTGCTCGTGCGTGCTCCCGCCATCGACGGCGCGCCGGAACTGCTGCAGCGCTGCGCTGCGCTGGGGATCCCGATGGCCCTGGTCACCAGCAGCGCCCTCCCCTCGGTGGCGCTCAAGAGTGCTCCCCACCCCTGGCTGGAGGCCATCGCCGTGCGCATCCACGGTGACGATCCGGAGCTGAAGGCCGGCAAACCCGCGCCCGATCCCTTTCTGCTGGCGGCCCGTCGCCTGGAGGTGGCGCCTGAGCGCTGCTGGGCCTTCGAGGATTCACTGGCGGGCGCCAGCGCCGCCGCCGCCGCCGGCTGCCGGGTGGTGGTGCTGCTGCCGGAGGGGGAGGATGGCCGGCACTTTCCCGGCGGCTGCCATTGCCTGCATTCGCTGCGGGCAGTGGATCTCAGCTGAGCAGTGAGCTCAGGGGGTCAGTACAGACGGCTGAGAACGAAGTCGGGCAGGGCCCGCAGAGCGCTGCGGGGCTCCGACGCCGGCAGCCATTCGATGGACTCGGCGGCTTCTCGGGTGAAGCGTTCGGCCAGGGCGCGTGAACGGGGAATCGCCTCACAGCCACGCACCAGGGCCAGGGCCTGCTCCAGATCTCCCTCCTGGCTGAACTCCCGCTCGATCAGACCCGCCAGGGCAGGCCGCTCCTCGAGAGCGTAGAGGGCGGGAGCGGTGAGATAGCCGGAGGCCAGATCACTGGCGGCTGGCTTGCCCAGCTGCTGATCACTGCCGGTGAAATCGAGGATGTCGTCCACCACCTGGAAGGCCAGGCCCAGCTGACGACCGAAGCGGTAGAGGGCGTCGAGCCGCTCGGGGGGGAGCAGGGAGAGGACGCCGGCCGCCCGGGCGCTGTTGGCCATCAGGGATGCCGTTTTGCAGTAACTCTTCTCGAGATAGGTTTCGAAGCTCTGGCCCGTGTCGTAGCGGAACAGACCCTGCTTCACCTCGCCATCGGCCAGGTCCATGATCACGCGGCTGAGCAGCTTCACCACGTCGAGGTCATCGAGGTTGGCGAGGTGCCAGCTGGCCTGAGCGAAGAGAAAATCGCCGGCGAGCACCGCCACGCGGTGGTTGAAGCGGCTGTGCACGGTGTCGACGCCACGGCGGGTGGCGGCCTCGTCGACCACGTCGTCGTGCACCAGGGAGGCGGTGTGGATCATCTCGGTGATCTCGGCCAGGCGCCGATGCCGCGCGCTGAGCTCCCCATCGGGTGCCACGGCGCGGGAGAGCAGCAGCACGATGCCGGGACGCAGACGCTTGCCACCGGCGGCGAACAGATGCTCAGCGGCAGCCTGAAGAATGGGGTGACCGGCTCCGATCAGGCTGCGAAGGTCGGCCAGCAGGGCATCGAGATCGGCTTCCACCGGCTGGAGCAGCTCAGCAACCGTTGCCACGACACCTCCTCTGTGGCGTGATCCTAGGCGGCGCGACCGGCTGACCGCAGGCTCACGCGCTCCACCGCGGGGCGGCGACCCAGCCAGGTGTGCGCCGACGCGGCGAAGCTGTCAGGGCAGCCGGTCACACAGAGGCGGGTGGATTCGGAGGCCGTGGGCACCAGGGTCAGCCCCTGCTCGGACTCGGGCAGATCACCCAGGCTGGCCAGGAGGGGACCCAGCCGCGCCACCGCCGCCTCAGCCGGGTCGATCAGGCGGGTGCCCTCCGGCAACAGGTCCTGCAGCAGCCCCCGCAGGAGCGGGTAGTGGGTGCAGCCCATCACCACGGTGTCCACCTCCGCCGCCAGCAGCGGCTGCACGTAGAGGCGCGCCGCCGCGCGAAGTTCCGCGCTGTGCAGGCGGCCGGCTTCGATCAGAGGCACGAAGGCCGGGCAGCCCACCTCGGTGACCACAGCCCGGGGGCGACTGGCATGGATCGCCCGCCGGTAGGCCCCGCTGGCGGCGGTGGCCGGGGTCGCAAGCACACCCACCCGGTCGCTGTCGATCACGGCCGCCACGCTGTCGATCAGCCCCACCACCGGCACCCCCGCCTGGGCCACGGCCACATCCAGGGCCAGGGCGTTGGAGGTGTTGCAGGCCATCACCAGCACACCCACACCTTCCCGGCGCAGCCACTGCACCACCTCGGCGGCGATGGCGCGGATGTCGTCCACACTCCGGGTGCCGTAGGGAACGCGGGCTGTATCGCCCAGGTAGAGGCAGGGGGAGTGGGGATAGCTGGCCTGCACCCGCCGCAGCACCGTGAGCCCGCCAAGACCGCTGTCGAACAGGCCCACCACCAGGCTCATCAGCGGCCCCCCAGGTGATCCAGGATCCCGGCGGCGATGGCCAGAGCCATGCGCCGACGGAAATCGGGATTGGCCAGCCGGGGAGCGTCGATGGCGCCGGTGACGAAGCCCATCTCCACCAGCGCCGCCGGCATCACGGTGCGGCGGATCACGAAGAATCGCCCCTGCTTGACGCCCCGGTTGGGCGTGCCTGGCGATACGGCCATCATCCGGTTCTGCAGGGCCCTGGCCAGAGACTGGGAGGGCCCGCCGGAGAAGAAGAAGGTCTCCACCCCGTTCACATCCGGCCGGGCCATGCTCAGGGCGTTGGCGTGGATGCTCACGAACGCGGCTGCGCCCGAACGGTTGGCGATCGACACCCGCGGCGGCAGGTCAAGGTCGATCTCGCTGGTGCGGGTGAGGGTCACCTGCACCCCCCGGGCCTGCAGCAACCTCGCCACCTGGAGCGACACGTCCAGCACCACATCCGTCTCGCGCAGACCGCCGATGCCCACGGCACCGGGATCGGGACCGCCATGGCCGGGATCGATCACCACGCGGTAACGGCCCCGCGGCACGGTCGGCAGACCATCGGCCGAGAGCGGAGCACTGGCCGTGGGGAAGCGGGTGCGGGGAGCGGCGGCCCAGCCGCTGGAAGCCTCCAGATCACCCTCGCCCAGGCCAAGGGGAACCGGACGTCCGAGGCCCCGGAACTCCATGCGCCAGCGGTCGCGGGCCGTGCCCACCAGCCGCAGGCTGCGGGGATCGAGGCGGATGCCCGGCGCGAACTCGAGCACCAGCCGGGTGGTGCTGGGGGTGGGCCTGCCGATGCGCACCTCGCGGATCGCGCCGTTGCCCCGGATCGTGCGGCTGCGCTGGGGGGCGCCCGGGAAGTCGACCCACACCCTCGGGCCCCGGCCGGCATCACCGGCCTCATAGAAGGCCTCGAGGGCGACGTCGGGACTCGTACGCAGTTCGAGCACCCCCTGGCGTGTGAGCCGCCAGGCGGCCAGGCTGGAGGCCAGAGCCGGCAGATCAGCCATCAGCAGGGCGAGCGTCAGCAGCCCCTGCCATCCCAACCAGCGGAACGATGGCCGCATCAGCGGGCCGAGAACAGAGCGGGGCGGCGGTGCTGGAGGCTCGGCATCTGGGCCCGCACCCGCTGGCCATGGCGGGGATCGATCGGCGCCACCGCCAGGCCGGGAGCGACACCGGCGTCGGCGAGCACCGTGCCCCAGGGGTCGATCACCAGGGCATGGCCATGGGTCTGGCGACGGGCGTAGTGCTGCCCGGTCTGGGCCGGCGCCACCACGTAGGCGGTGTTCTCGATCGCCCGGGCCTGCAGCAGAACCTGCCAGTGATCCTTGCCGGTGAAGGCGGTGAAGGCGGCCGGCACCATCAGCACATCGGCACCTTCGCGGGCCAGATGGCGATAGAGCTCCGGAAAGCGCACGTCGTAGCAGATCGACAGGCCGATGCGCCCCAGCCCGGGCACCGCCACCACAGGCGGCAGCTGATGGCCGGGCTGCACCGTGGCCGACTCGCGATAGGTGTCACCGTCGGGCAGATCCACATCGAAGAGGTGGATCTTGTCGTAGCGGGCCAGCAGCTGGCCCTCGGTGCCCACCAGCTCAGCGCGGTTGAGGGTCAGGCCCTCCCCGGCCGGTACCGGGAAGCCACCCCCCAGCAGGGTCACCTGATAGCGCCGGGCCATGGTCACCAGAAAGCGGCTGCAGCGCTCACCCAGCTCTGGGGCCAGCCGCAGGCGCAGGGCGTCCTCGCCCATGAAGGCGAAGTTCTCAGGGAGGCCCACCAGCTCGGCGCCCCGCCGGGCCGCCAGCTCGATCTGTTCCTCGGCGGCGGAGAAGTTGGCGTCTGGGTCCGGCGTGCTGGTGAGTTGCACAGCTGCCGCCAGATAGCTGCTCACCACATCGACGGATCAGACCGGCGAAGTGTATCGGAGCTGCCCTCAGCCGGCCCGCAGCACCCCGGGCTCCATCTGAACCGGCACCACCTGGAGGGTGTCCAGCGCGCTGCAGCAGGCAAAGTCGCCATCGTGGTCGCCCAGGCCGATCAGCCGCTGGCCGTGGCTGGCCACCCGCAGACAGGTCTCCGGGTCCTGACGCCACTGCTGCCAGAGCGCCAGAGCGGCGAGCATCTCGTCGTTGCCGAAGCGCACCTCCACATGGGGCGCCACCGCCTGCTCGGTGGCGGCCGAGGCCAACGCACCGGCCGCCAGGCTGTCCTCGAGGGAGTAGGTGCCCTCCCAGCCGCTGCCCACGATCCATACCCGCTGACAGTCCCGATCCAGCAGTCGGCGCGCCACGGCGGTGCGGTTCGGCAGACAGGCGGTGAGCAGCAGAGGCACCTCCCGCACCGCCGCCAGGGAGCGGGTGCCGTTGGTGGTGCTCAGGAAGATGCGCTTGCCGCCCACCACCTCGGGGGTCACCGCCAGCGGTGAATTGCCCAGGTCGTACCCCTCCACGCGCCGGCCGCCGCGCTCTCCGGCCCGCAGCCGCAGCTGCTCAGGCCAGGCCCGGGCAGCAGCCTCCAGCTCCTGGAGATCGGCGAAGGTCTGAATCGCCTCGGCTCCGTTGTGCAGGGCCCAGGCGATGGTGGTGGTGGCCCGCAGCACATCGATCACCACCGCTGCATCCGGACCGCCGGCGCCCGGCGGGGTGAGGGCTGGGACTGCCTCGGAGGTGTGGAAATAGGAGATATGCACCAGGTCTGGGCCGCAAGCCGACCCAGTGTGTCAGCAGTGCCCGACGCCCTGCGCCACAGTGACCGGCACCAGGGACCTCCGACATCCAGTGGCGATCAAGCACGGCCGTGACCTGCGCCGCTTTCTGAAGCTGCTGGAGGAACGGGGCCGGCTGCGGCGCATCAGCGCCCCGGTGAACCCCGATCTCGAACTGGCGGCGATCGCCGACCGCGTGCTGGCCGCGGGCGGGCCGGCGCTGCTGTTCGAGAACGTGATCGGCTCCTCGATGCCGGTGGCGATCAACCTGATGGGCACGCAGGAGCGGGTGCTCTGGAGCCTGGGCATGGAGCGCCCCGAGGAGCTGGAAACCCTGGGGGAGCGGCTGGCCCTGCTGCAGCAGCCCAGGCCGCCGAAGGGCGCCCGCGAGGCGGTGCGCTTCGGCTCGGTGCTGCTCGATGTGCTCAAGGCCAAGCCCGATCTCGATCTCACGCCCCCCTGCCGCCAGCAGGTGTTCAAGGGGGAGGCGGTGAATCTCGACGCCCTGCCGCTGCTTCGCCCCTGGCCCGGCGACGGCGGCCGGATCATCACCCTGGGGCTGGTGATCACCAGGGACCCGGAAACGGGCACCCCCAATGTGGGCGTGTACCGGCTGCAGCAGCAGAGCATCAACACGATGACGGTGCACTGGCTGAGCGTGCGCGGCGGCGCCCGCCACCTGCGCAAGGCGGCGGCCCTGGGCAGGAAGCTGGAGATCGCCATCGCCATCGGCGTCCATCCGCTGCTGGTGCTGGCGGCGGCAACGCCGATCCCGGTGCAGCTGAGCGAATGGCTGTTCGCCGGGCTCTATGCGGGTGAGGGGGTGCGCCTGGCCAGATGCAAGACGGTGAACCTGGAGGTGCCCAGCCACAGCGAGGTGGTGCTCGAAGGCACGATCACGCCGGGCGAGGAGCTGGCCGATGGCCCCTTCGGCGACCACATGGGCTTCTACGGCGGCGTGGAGGACTCCCCCCTGGTACGCATCCAGTGCGTCACACAGCGGCGCGATCCGATCTACTTCACCACCTTCAGCGGCCGGCCCCCCAAGGAGGACGCCATGCTGGCGATCGCGCTCAACCGGATCTACACGCCGATCCTGCGCCAGCAGATCCCTGAGATCGTGGATTTCTTCCTGCCGATGGAGGGGCTCAGCTACAAGCTGGCCGTGATTGCGATCGACAAGTCCTACCCGGGCCAGGCCAAGCGGGCCGCCATGGCCTTCTGGAGCGCCCTGCCCCAGTTCACCTACACCAAATTCGTGGTGGTGGTCGACAAGAGCATCAACATCCGCGATCCTCGCCAGGTGATCTGGGCGATCAGCGCCCTGGTGGATCCACAGCGCGATCTGTTCGTGCTGGAGGACACCCCCTTCGATTCGCTCGATTTCGCCAGCGAACGGCTGGGCCTGGGCGGCCGCCTGGCGATCGACGCCACCACCAAGGTGGGCCCTGAGAAGCGGCATCCATGGGGAGAACCGCTGCAGCGCCCGGCCGAGCTGGAGGCCCGCCTGGATGAACGCTGGGATGAGCTGGGCCTGGCAGACATCGGCCGTGAAGCGCCGGACCCGGCCCTGTTCGGCTACACGCTGGAGCACGTGCTGGAGCGGCTGGCGGCGGGTGCCGCGGCCAGAGCCTGAGCCCGGCGGTGATCTCGCGCCAGGCCAGCCACGCCCTCAAGGCTCTGCTGGAGCTGGCCCGCGAGCCGCAGCGCTGGCGATCCACCCATGAGCTGGCCAGAGCCCAGGAGCTGCCCGAGCCGATGCTGGAGCAGCTGCTGCTGCGCCTGCGCCGGGCCGGCCTGCTGGTGGCGCGCCGGGGCCGGCTGGGGGGCTACCGGCTGGCCCGTGAGCCCTGCCAGATCAGCCTGGCTGAGGTGCTGGCCAGACTGGGAGAGGCGACCGGCAGCAGCGCCGGCCGGAGCCAGCGGCAGGCCGCCAGCAGCTTCAGCCCCGCGCAACCGTCGGCCGCCGACCGGGTGACCGCAGCACTGCAGCTGCGGCTCGAGCGGGCCCGGCAGCGGGCCCTGCAGGAGCTCACGCTCGAAGAGCTGCTGTTCGACCTGCGCAGCGCCGAGGCCAGCAGCGGCAGCGAAGGCGGATTGCTGCTGGGATGAGCCGCTGCCGGAGCCTGCTGGATAGGTTGAGCTCCATGGCCACACCGCAGGCGCTGCTGAACCGGCGTTCAGGGCTGCCGGAACTGGCCGGCGGTCGGCGCCGGCTGGTGGTGCTGATGGGCCAGCTGGGCGATTTCGACAGCCTGGAACACGCCCAGGCCCTGGCATCCGCCCTGCCACGCCTCCAGGCCGCCGGTATCGCCTTGGTGGCGATCGCCATCGGCAACGACGCCGGCGCCGAGCGCTTCTGCGCCTTCACCGGCCTGCCGCGAGCCTGCCTGGAGGTGGACGCGCAGCCCGATCTGCACGAGGCCCTGGGCCTCCATGCCGGCGTGCAAACGCCCGCCGGGCCCTGGCCGGGCCTGCTGCTGATGTGCGCCGGCATCGGCTCGCCCGGCACCCTGGCCGAGGTGCTGCGCGGCTACCGCGGCGACCGCCAAGCCCCCTCGCGGCTGGAGGCACCGCTGTTCAACCTGCTTGGGCGCGACTACCTACGGCCCTTCGAGCTGGCCACGGTGCGGCTGCGCAACATGGTGGAGGTGCTGGGCCACTGGCGCACCTACATGCCCACAGACGCTTACCTCACCCAGCGTGGCGGCACGTTCCTGCTCGACGCCGACGACACCCTGCTCCACAGCCACCACAGTGCCGGCCTCCTCGGCTTCTCGGCCACCATGGCCCGGCCGCTGAGCTTTCTGGAGCCCTACCTCAGCGCCGCTCCTCATCACTGACAGCGGCGGCTGCAGCTGACGGCGATCATGGCGGCATGGCTCCTGCGATCGCCCTCACCATCGGCGGCAGCGATTCCGGTGGCGGCGCCGGCATCCAGGCCGACCTCAAGACCTTCACCGCCCTGCGGGTGCACGGCTGTTCAGCCCTCACCTGCATCACCGCCCAGAACACCACCGGCGTCAGCCGCGTCGACGCCCTGCCGCCCGAAGCCGTCACGGCCCAGCTCGAGGCGGTGCTCAGCGACCTGCCGGTGGCGGCGCTGAAGACCGGCATGCTGCTCAACGCCGGCCTGATCGAGGCCACCGCCGCGGCCCTGACGCAGCTGCAGCTGCCGCGGCTGATCGATCCGGTGATGGTGTCGCGGGCCGGATCGGTGCTGCTGGAGCCCGACGCCATCGAGGCCTACCGGCTGCTGCTGCCCCTGGCCGAGCTGCTCACCCCCAACCTCCAGGAGGCCCGGCTGCTCAGCGGCCGGGAGATCAGCGCAGCTGTCGACGTGGAGGCGGCGGCGGAACGCCTGCTCGACCTCGGCCCCGGCGCCGTGCTGATCAAAGGGGGCGGCCGGCCGGAGCTGCGCGGCCGCGACTATCTGCTGCAGCGCGGGGCCCCCGGCCAGTGGCTGCAGCACGCCGCCATCGACACACCCCACACCCATGGCAGCGGCTGCACCCTGGGGGCGGCGATCACGGCCCAGCGGGCCCTGGGGCTGCCGCTTCCGGAAGCCGTGCGGCGGGCCAAGCAGTTCGTGGAGGGCGGCCTGCGCCAGGCCCTCGCCATCGGCGCCGGGCCGGGTCCCCTGTGCCACTGGCATTCCGCCCATTAGGTCAGCCCACGCTCCATCCGGGTGCCGAGCTCCATCCGGGTGCCGCGCGGGCGCAGGGGCCCACGCTCCATAGGATCCCGAGGACGCTGACCCCGCCTGCGTGGCCCACTCCTCTGTCCCCTCCGCACCCCTCCACCTCAGCGGCGGGGTCAGCCTGCAGGGCACGGTGCGGGTGCCGGGCGACAAGTCGATCTCCCACCGGGCGCTGCTGTTCGGCGCCATCGCCGAGGGCGAAACCCGCATCGAGGGCCTGCTGCCGGCGGAAGACCCGCTCAGCACCGCCGCCTGCCTGCGGGCCATGGGGGTGACGGTGTCGGCGATCGAGGCCGGCCGGCCGGTGACGGTGCAGGGCGTGGGGCTCGACGGCCTCCAGGAGCCCGACGACGTGCTCGACTGCGGCAATTCCGGCACCACCATGCGCCTGATGCTGGGCCTGCTGGCCGGCCGGGTGGGGCGCCACTTCGTGCTCAGCGGCGACATCTCCCTGCGGGGCCGGCCGATGCGCCGGGTGGGCGCGCCCCTGGCGCAGATGGGCGCCGTGATCCACGGCCGCAGGGACGGCAACTTCGCGCCCCTGGCGGTGCTGGGCCAGCCCCTGCGCGGCAGCACGATCCACACGCCGGTGGCCTCGGCCCAGGTGAAGAGCGCCATCCTCCTGGCGGGCCTCACCGCCGCAGGCTCCACCACCGTGATCGAACCGGCCCAGAGCCGCGACCACAGCGAACGGATGCTGCGGGCCTTCGGCGCCACGCTGGAGCTGGGAGGCCCCGGCTGCACCGAGGTGACCCTCACACCCGGCCACGCCCTGCGGGGCCAGAGCGTGGTGGTACCGGGCGACATCAGTTCGGCCGCCTTCTGGCTGGTGGCCGGCGCCATCACCCCCGGGGCCGAGCTCACGGTGCAGAACGTGGGCCTCAACCCCAGCCGCACCGGCATCCTCGAGGTGCTCGAGCAGATGGGGGTCCGCATCGAGGTGCTGAACGCCCGTGATGTGGCTGGAGAACCGGTGGGTGACCTGCGCGTCAGCCATGGGCCGCTGCAGGCCTTTGACATCGGCGGCGAGCTGATCCCCCGCCTGGTGGACGAGATCCCGGTGCTGACCGTGGCCGCCTGCTGCGCCGAGGGGGTCAGCCGCATCAGGGATGCGGGCGAACTGCGCGTCAAGGAAACCGACCGCCTGGCCGTGATGGCCCGCCAGCTGGGCGCCATGGGCGGCCGCATCGAGGAATTCGCCGACGGCATGGCCGTCACCGGTGTCACGCAGCTGCATGGAGCCGTGGTGGACAGCGAAACCGATCACCGCGTGGCCATGAGCCTGGCGGTGGCCGCCGGCATCGCCCATGGCAGCACCACGCTGCAGCGCCCCGAGGCGGCGGCGGTGTCCTACCCGGGCTTCTGGAATGACCTCGAGCGGCTGCGGATCTGAACCGGACTCCGCTCGGCCTGATGGGGCTCAGGCCCTGAGGTGCCAGCTCGGGGCTGATGGCAGCTTCAGCTTCTGGAGCGAGCGCTTCGGCGAGGGGTTCCACGGGCCGATCGGCGCCCTCAGCGAGGCCCAGGCCAAGTTCGTGCGGCCTGCCCAGCTGGAGCGCTTCAGCACCGGCCAGCAGCTGGTGGTGGTGGATGTGGGCTTCGGCCTGGGCACCAACAGCGCCGCCCTGCTGGAGGCGGCCACAGCACGGCGGCTGTCAGTTCAGATCTGGGGGCTGGAGCTCGATCGCCAGCCCCTCCGCCAGGCCCTGGCCGCTGAGCCCTTCCGCCGGCAGTGGGAACCCGGCACCGCGGCGCTGCTGAGGGAGCTGCTGCAGCCCGGCGGCATGAGCGCCGGCAGCAGCGAAGGCGGCAACAGCGGTGCAGGGGTTGCAGGGAGCACAGCCCGGCTGCTCTGGGGCGATGCCCGCAGGCGGGTGGGCGACCTGCTGGGGCGGCAGCAGCTGGCCGGCCGCTGCGATCTGGTGCTGCTGGATGCCTTCTCCCCCCAGCGCTGCCCAGAGCTCTGGAGCCTGGAGTTTCTGAGCGCCCTGGCCCGGCTGCTGCGGCCCGACGGCCGCCTGCTCACCTACTGCTGCGCCGCCGCGGTGCGCCGCAGCCTGCAGCTGGCCGGGCTGCAGCTGGCCTCGATCCAACCACCCCCGCAGCAGAGGGTCGCGGAGCCATCCCCGCGGATCACCCCCTGGAGCTTCGGCACCGCCGCCAGCCCCACCACCCTGCCCATGGGCACCGGGCCAGACAGCCTTCTGCGGCCGCTCACAGCGATGGAGATCGAGCACCTCAGCACCCGTGCCGCCGAGCCCTACCGCGACCCCGGCGGCCAGGCCGGCGCCGGCGAGATCCTGGCGGCACGGCGACAGGCCCAGGCCGCCAGCGGCGCCGGCTCCACCAGCGCCTGGCGGCGCCGCTGGGGGCTGGAGGGGCACACCGCGCAGCCCGCGTAGATTCCCGCCCAGCCGCCAAGCCCCGCCGATGCTCGCCGTTGCCGTGCTGGCCGCCGGAAAGGGCACCCGCATGAAGAGCGACCTGCCCAAGGTGCTCCAGCCCCTGGCCGGGGCCACCCTGGTGGAGCGGGTGCTCACCAGCTGCGAGCGGCTGTCACCCGAGCGGCGGCTGCTGATCATCGGCCACCAGGCCGAACGGGTGGAGCAGTCGCTGGCCCGGCACGCGGATCTGGAGTTCGTGCTGCAGCAGCCCCAGAAGGGCACCGGCCATGCGGTGCAGCAGCTGCTCGAGCCCCTCGCCGGCTTCACAGGCGAGCTGCTGGTGCTCAACGGCGATGTGCCGCTGCTGCGGCCCGAAACCCTCGAGCAGCTGCTGGAGACCCACCGTGCCAGCGGCGCGGCGGTGACCCTGCTCAGCGCCCGGCTGGCCGATCCCACGGGCTACGGGCGCGTGGTGGCCGCTGAGGACGGCCGGGTGGAGCGGATCGTGGAGCACCGCGACTGCACGGAGGCGGAACGGCAGATCAGCCGCATCAACGCCGGCATCTACTGCTTCAACTGGGAGAAGCTGGCGGCGGTGCTGCCCCGGCTGCGCAGCGACAACGACCAGGGCGAGCTCTACCTCACCGACACGGTGGCCCTGCTCAGCCCGGCCATGCACCTGGAGGTGGCCGATGCCGATGAAATCAACGGCATCAACGACCGCATCCAGCTGGCCCAGTGCGAGGCGGTGCTGCAGCAGCGGCTGCGGGAGCACTGGATGCGCGAGGGGGTCACCTTCACCGATCCGGCCAGCTGCACCCTCAGCGACGGCACACGCTTCGGTCGCGATGTGGTGGTGGACCCCCAGTGCCACTTCCGGGGTCGCAATCACATCGGTGCGGGCTGCCGGATCGGACCGGGCTGCCTGATCGAGAACAGTGAGCTGGGCGACGGCTGCCTGGTGCTGCACGCCGTGCTGCACCAGGCCCAGGTTGGCGACGACTGCCGCATCGGCCCCTTCACCCAGCTCAGGCCCGGCACCCGCATCGGCGCCGGCAGCCATGTGGGCAACTTCGTGGAGATCAAGAACAGCACCCTGGCCGAGGGCGTGAAGGTGAACCACCTCAGCTACATCGGGGACGCCGACCTGGGGGAGCGGGTGAACGTGGGCGCCGGCACGATCACCGCCAACTTCGACGGGGTGCACAAGCACCGCACGGTGATCGGGGCGGGCAGCAAGACCGGCGCCAACTCGGTGCTCGTGGCCCCGATCACCCTCGGCAGCGGCGTCACCGTGGGAGCCGGCTCCACGCTGACGCGGGATGTGCCCAGCGGCGCCCTGGCCCTGGGCCGCGCCCGCCAGCTGGTGAAGGAGAACTGGGCGCCGCCGCGCTAGCCAGGCGTCGGGCAGGCCTTGGGCAGTCCCAGCCGGGTCTGCCACTCGGTGAGCGGCCGCTCCCAGCCCTCCTCCAGCTTGAAGCCGATCACACAGGATGCCCGCAGGCCGAGTTCAAACCCGCGGGAGAGGGCCCTGAGCCGGGGCTCCAGCGGTTCGTCGTCCTGCAGGCTCCTGAGGATTCCACCGAAGATGAGCATCGCCGCCAGGGGGGAGCGGTTCTGGGCCAGATTGAAGGCCTGAAGGCCGAGCTCACCGGCGCCATCGGTACCGAAACCTGTGAGCACATGCACGATGTCGTGGGTTTCCCGCAAGCGGTGCATCACATACTGCTGGGGCGATGCGATCGCACCGGGATCGATCAGGCTCTCAGGGGTGAGGCCCTGGCTGCGCAGCTGGTGGGCGTAGACGTGCCCCAGGCTGCCTGCCGGCAACTGCTCGAGGGCATCGAGATCGATCGGTGCCGGCCGCCAGCCCTCCCGCACCAGGTCAGCCATGGCGGGATCGGCGAGCAGATGGCGGAACATCTGGGCCGAGAGCGGGCTGTTCTGCAGGCTGCGGGCCACTGCGAACACGCTGTCGAGGGAGCCGGGGTTCTTGAGGAACTGCGCCAGCCCCGCCACCATCCGCAGCGACTGCAGGCGATGCCTGAGGTTCAGGAGCATGGCACGGACCGCGGGCTGCTACAGACTGAATGCTTCCAGCTCCGGCAGCAAGCGCTCGAGGGCGACACCGCGGCTGGCCTTGAGCAGCAGCACATCGCCGCGGTCGAGCCAGCCGTGCAAGGGCTCGACCGCCTGCTCGGGGGTTTTGACCAGAGCGAGCCGCTCCAGCGGGGCCGCGGCGGCCGCCATGGCCCTGCCCTCGTCGCCGTCCACCACCAGCACCAGCCCATCGAGACCCAGCTGCACGGCCCGCTCAGCCACCTGGCGGTGGAGCTCCACGCTGCGCTCCCCGAGTTCCAGCATCGTGCCCAGCACGGCGTAGCGGCGGCCGCCCGGCTGGCGCGCCAGCAGCTCCAGGGCAGCAATCATGGCCTCCGGTGAGGCGTTGTAGGTCTCGTCGAGCACCGTCACCCCAGCGAGCTCGAGGCGCCGGCTGCGGCCGCCCGGCAGATCCACCACCACGGGCCGCCAGCGATCGGGCGTCAGTCCCAGCTCCTCGGCCACCCCCAGCGCGAGCATCAGGTTGCGGGCCTGGTGACGCCCCTCCAGCGGCAGGGGCAGCCGCACGCCGGCGCACTCCAGACAGGCCGCCGCCTCATCGAGCACGCCCACCCGCTGAGCCTGGGCCTCACCTGGATCACCGGCCAGGGCCACCCGCAGCACCCGGCCGCTCCATGCCCTGGCCAGGCTGGAATCGAGCAGGGGATCCCCGGCCGGGATCACCACCACACCGGCCGGATCGAGGCCGCTCACGATCTCGCATTTGGCCGTGGCGATCGCCTCGCGGCTGCCGAGCCGGCCGATATGGGCGGTGCCGATGTTGGTGATCACCGCCACATCGGGGCGGGCGCAGTCACTGAGACGCTCGATCTCGCCCGGGCCGCGCATGCCCATCTCCACCACCAGGACCCTGTGCTCAGGCATGGCCCTGAGCAGGGTGAGCGGCACGCCAACGTCGTTGTTCTCGTTGCCGCTGGAGGCCAGCACCGGTCCCAGCGGGGCCAGCGCGGCTCGGATCAGCTCGCGGGTGCTGGTCTTGCCCGCCGAGCCGGTCACCGCCACGACCCGCGCCTTCAGGCCCTCCCGCCAGAGGCGGCCCAGGTCCTGGTAGGCCTGCAGCGTGTCCTCCACCAGCCAGAGGGCGGCACCGCCGGCAAGAGCCGCCGCGGTCAGCGCCTCCAGGGCAGTGGCGCCGATCCGGTCGCGCTGCACCACCAGGGCACGGCTGCCCGCAGCCAGGGCCTGCTCCAGAAAGGCGTGCCCATCGAAGCGTTCTCCGACCAGCGGCACGAACAGGCCCCCGGGGGCCAGGCCCCGGCTGTCGGTGCTGACGAAGCGGACCGAGGCGGACCCTCCGGATGACCAGGGCGTGAGCGGCTCACCCCACAGCTGCTGAACCTGCCGGAGATCAAGGGGCATCTGCAGGGGTGGCCGCCGAGGTGAGCAGGATCATGCCTGAGCCCACGCGGGCGGTCCGGCCCAGCAGCCGGCCCGATCCATCCACCAGCTCCAGCCGCTCGTAGCCCAGCTCAAGGGCGCGAACGCGCCAGGCCTCGGCCTGCTGCTCCTGCGCCGGGGGAGCCAGGGCCGTGAACCCGCCCTCCAGCTGCAGTTCCAGGCAGC
>JBFLKL010000202.1:0-9745 GCA_040883175.1 Synechococcaceae cyanobacterium
CAGTCCCGCGGTGAGCAGTTCCACGAGGGGATAGCGCAGGGCGATGCCGGCGCTGCAGTGCCGGCAGCGACCCCGCAGCCCGAGCCAGCCCAGCACCGGCAGGTTCTCGAACCAGGCCAGGGGGGTGCCGCAGCGGGGGCAGCGGCTCCCGGGCCGCAGCAGCGACTCCTCCCGGGGCAGCCGCCAGGCCACCACATTGAGGAAGCTGCCCACACAGGCGCCCAGCAGAGCCGCCAGCAGCGGCAGCGCGGCGATGGTGGCCGGGGGCGGGAGCACGGCGCCCTCAGCGGCTGCGCGGCATGCGCAGACGGGACCCCGGCCGGGCCGCCGGCCGGCCGTGCAGCAGATCGATGGGGATGAACTGTTCGTCCGGCAGCAGCACCGGCTGCTCGAACACCACCCGGCCGCGCCTGCCCTGCAGCACGACGCCGCAGGGCTCGGGACCGAAGGGGCACCCTTCCTGATAAGCGAACATCACCCGGCGGGCCTGCTGGAACACCTGCTGGCTGTTGATGCGGTCGAGGCGCAGCGACGCGGCGGGCGCTGATGTGGCTCCTGCGATCGGAAACGATGGCAGCGATGGAGGAGCTGCGCCGGGGCTCGCAGAGCGCTGGGGAGGGATGTTGGTGATGGCCTCACCGACTCCGGTTCACTGGCCAGAATAGGGGCGAATCGCGCTGGTGGCCGGATCAGCCCAGCTTCTTTTTCTCCTCGATCATGCGGTGAATGATGGGCGTGAGAATCAGCTCCATCGCGAAGCTCATCTTGCCGCCGTTCACCACGATCGAGGTGGGGCTGGACATGAAGGAGTCGTGGATCATGTCGAGCAGGTAGGGGAAGTCGATATCCCACTTCTCGCGGGCCCCCTTGCGGAAGTGGATGATCACGAACGACTCGTCGGCCGTGGGGATGCTGCGGATCTGGAAGGGGTTGGAGGTGTCCACGGTGGGCACCCGCTGGAAGTTGATGTCGGTGCGGCTGAACTGGGGGCAGATGTGGTTGATGTAGTCCGGCATGCGGCGCAGGATCGTGTCCACGATCGCCTCGGCCGAATAACCGCGTTCGGCATTGTCACGGGCGATCTTCTGGATCCACTCGAGGTTGGTGATCGGCACCACCCCCACCAGCAGGTCCACCAGTGAGGCCACGTCGTAGCCCTCACCCACAACGCCGCCGTGCAGGCCTTCGTAGAAGAGCAGGTCGGTGCCGGCTGGAATCGGCTCCCAGGGGGTGAACTGACCCGGCTCGAGGCTGGTTCCCAGGCGGCCGTTGTGCTCGGAAGCCTCCTCGGGCGAATGCAGGTAGTAGCGCTTTTCGCCACCGCCGCTCTCGCCATAGCTGCGGAACAGTTCTTCGAGCTTGTTGAAGAGGTTGGCCTCGGGACCGAAATGGGAGAAGTTCTCACCGCGGGCGATCGCCGCCGCCATGGCCTCCTTCATCGGACCGCGCTCGTAGCGGTGGTAGCTGTCACCCTCCACCACCGCCGGGGTGATGCCCTCACGCGTGAAGATGTATTCGAAGGCCCGCTTGACGGTGGTTGTTCCCGCGCCAGAGGAACCGGTGACAGCCACAACCGGGTGACGCTTCGACATGGCGCAGGAGAACGGAGACCGTCGCTGAGTTTGGCAGGTCGCCGGTCCGCCACCGGTCGGCGGGCCCGGACCCTATCGGTACTCCGCTCCGCTCTCCACGGCGGCCAGCAGCTGATCGCCCATCGCCATGCACCCCATCGCCGTGCAGCCCGGGGCCATCAGGTCGGCGGTGCGATAGCCGGCCGCCAGCACGCGCTCCACGGCCTGCTCGAGGTCGGCCGCCGCCTCCTCCTGCCTGAGGCCGATGCGCAGCAGCATGGCGGCGCTGAGCACCATGGCCAGCGGGTTGGCCTTGTCCTGGCCCGCGATGTCGGGGGCGGAGCCGTGGATCGGCTCGAACAGACCTGGACCGCCATCGCCGAGCGAGGCCGACGGAAGCATGCCGATCGAGCCGCTGAGCATGGCCGCCTCGTCGCTGAGGATGTCGCCGAACAGGTTGCTGGTGAGCAGCACGTCGAACTGACGCGGATCGCGCACCAGCTGCATGGCGGCGTTGTCCACGTACATGTGGCTCAGCGACACCTCGCTGTAGGAGGCCAGGTGGATCGCCTCGACCCGCTCCCGCCAGAGCTGGCTCACGTCGAGAACGTTGGCCTTGTCCACGCTGCAGAGCCGTCCCCGGCGCTGCCGGGCCAGCTCGAAGCCGATCCTGGCGATGCGGTCGATCTCGTGATCGCTGTAGGCCATGGTGTTGAAGGCCCGAACCCGGCCGTCCGCCTCGACCCGTCCCTTTGGCGTGCCAAAATAGGCCCCGCCGGTGAGCTCGCGCACCACCATCAGGTCCACTCCCTCGATCACCTCCCGCTTCAGGGTGGAGGCGTTGATCAGGGAGGGGCTGATCGCCACCGGCCGCAGATTGGCGAACAACCCCATCCCCAGTCGCAGCCCCAGCAGTCCCGTCTCCGGTCGTTTGTCGCGCGGCAGCGTGTCGTACTTGGGTGCGCCGATCGCCCCCAGCAGCACCGCGTCGGCCGCCCTGCAGGCCTCCAGGGTGCTGGCGGGAAGCGGCTCCCCGGTGGCCTCGATGGCGGCACCGCCGACCGGCTGCTCGTCGAAGCTGAGGCTGAAGCCATGGCGCCGGCCCACGGCTTCGAGCAGCAGCCGGGCCACCGCCGTGATCTCCGGACCGATGCCGTCGCCGGCGAGCAGGGTGATCCGGTGGGGGATGGTCATGACGGCGGCGACGGGGCGTCGGGAGCAGGGCGGGAGGCTAGGGCCCGGAGGGTTCTCACTCCTGGCCGCCCTGGCTGCGCCTCTCCAGCTGGCGCAGGGCCCGGGCGAGCTCGGGGAGCCTGTTGAACGCCGCTGAGCAGCGCAGCCAGAGGCGGTTGGGGATCGCCGGATAGCCGCTCACCACCTCGCCCGCTGCCACCTCGCCGTGCACCCCCGACTTGGAGCTGGCGATGGCCCGGTCGCCCATCACCGCCCGGTTGGCCAGGCCCACCTGGCCGGCCAGGATGACGCCGTTGCCGAGGCGTGCGCCGCCGGCGATGCCCACCTGGGCCGCCAGGGCGCAGCCCCGGCCGATGGTCACCCCGTGGCCGATGTGCACCAGATTGTCGATCTTGGTGCCGGCGCCGATGCGGGTCTCGCCCACCGCCGGCCGGTCGATGGTGCTGCCGGAGCCCACCTCCACGTCGTCCTCAAGCACCACGAGGCCGGTCTGGGGCATCTTGCGCCAGCCCTTGGCGGTGGGCACGAAGCCGAAGCCCTCGCCGCCGATCACGGCGTTGGCCTGCACCACACAGCCCCGCCCCAGCCGGCTGCCCGGGTGCAGCACGGCTCCGGCGTGCAGTTCACACCCCTCACCCAGCTCCACATCGGCGTAGAGCACCACATGGGGGTGGAGGGTGCAGCCGGCGCCGATGCGCACCCGTTCGGCGATGCACACCTGGGCCCCCACGTGGCTGCCCATGCCCACCACGGCCGTGGGGTCGACCACGGCGCTGGGATGGATGCCGGCTGGCAGCACGGGCCTGGGGTGCAGGGCCTCGAGCGACTCGGCGAACCCCAGGCGCGGGTCGGCCAGTGCCACCCAGGCGATGCCGCGCGCGCTGAGTTGGCGGCCCAGGTCGACGCTGCCGCCGTCGCCCGCCGGCAGCAGCACGGCACTGGCGCCGGTGTGGGCCAGGGCCGCGGCCAGGGCACTGCCGGATTCCAGGAAGCTGAGCTGGCCGCTGCAGGCCTCCGTCAGGGCGCCGCCGCCGTCTAGTTCGGGATCGCCGGCCAGGTCCCTGGCGGGGCCGGCATCGGGCTGGCAGCGAACCTCGCTGAGGTGGCCGAGCAGTTGGCTGAAGCGCATGCCCCGCGGGCTTCCGGCTGGGCGGATCGTAGGCAGGGCCTCAGAGCAGGGCCAGACGATCGCGATGCACCGCCTCCACCCCCACCCGGCCCATCAGCTGGCGCAGTTCGGTGCTGCCCAGGCTGGCCAGGCCCCGGCCCAGCTCCCGGCCGTCCGCGGCCAGCAGGCGCACGGCCTCGCGGGCGCTGAAGTCGCCCTCCACCGCCGTCACCCCCACCGCCAGCAACGACGCGCCGCGGCGCAGCAGTGCCCCCTCGGCACCGGCATCGAGGCGCAGGCTGCCCTTGGGCACCAGGGCATGGGCCAGCCAGCGCTTGCGGTCGGAGAGGGGCGCGGCCGAGGGCTGGAACACGGTGCCCACGCGCTGGCCCTCCAGCAGGGCATCGAGCACCGCCGAATCCCGGCCGTCGGCCAGGTG
This sequence comes from Synechococcaceae cyanobacterium, assembly GCA_040883175.1. Lineage (GTDB taxonomy): Bacteria > Cyanobacteriota > Cyanobacteriia > PCC-6307 > Cyanobiaceae > NIES-981. The sequence goes on from JBFLKL010000202.1 coordinate 4,313, forward strand.
CACGCGGATGCCGCTGGAGGTGGCGATGCGGGCCGCGGCCAGCTTGGTGGTCATGCCGCCCGTGCCCCAGCGGCCGCCGCCGCCGGCCACATGGGCGAGCCGTTCCAGTTCCGCCAGGTCGCGCACCTCCTCGATCGGCTCGGCGCTGGTGTCGCTGCGGGGGTCACCGGAGTAGAGGCGGTCCACGTCGGTGAGCAGGATCAGCTCATCGGCGCCCACCGCCACCGCCACCAGGGCCGAGAGGGTGTCGTTGTCGCCGAAGCGCAGTTCATCGGTGGCCAGGGTGTCGTTCTCGTTCACCACCGGCACGACGCCCCAGGCCAGCAGCTGCTCCAGGGTGCGGCAGGCGTTCTGGTAGCGGCGCCGCGACGCCAGATCGCCGCGGGTGAGCAGCACCTGGGCCGCCGTCAGCCCGCGCACCGCGAAGGCGTCCTGATAGAGGGCCATCAGATGGCCCTGGCCCACGGCTGCGGCGGCCTGCAGGGCCGCCACCTCGGCGGGACGCCGGGCCATCGCCAGCACCGCACAGCCCAGGCCCACGGCGCCGCTGGTGACCAGGGCAACGGCATCACCGCGGCGCCGGGCGCGGTTGAGGCTGGCGGCCAGGTCGGCGATCACGGCGGCCGTGGGCCGCTCCGCGCTGCCCCGCAGCAGGCTGGTGCCCACCTTCACCACCCGGCGCATCGCTCGGATGTCCCTCATCCCAGGCTGGTCCCCAACCAGTGGGCCAGGCGCAGCTCCAGGCTCTGCAGGCGGTCGCGCCGGCAGGGCTGGCCGAGCGGGTCGATCGGCTTCACCAGCACGGTGTAGAGCCCCAGCCGGTTGCCGGCGATCACGTCGGTGAACAGCCGGTCGCCGATCAGCGCCACCTGGCGATGGGGCAGCTGCAGTTGCTGCAGCACCCGGCGCAGGGCGGCACGGCGGGGCTTGCCCGCGGAGGTGGTGAAGGGCACCCCCAGGTCGGCTGCCACGGCCCCGATGCGCTGGCGGGAGGGATTGTTGCTGAGCAGATGGATGGGCAGCTGCCGGCGCGCCTCCTCCAGCCAGCGCCGGCAGTTCTCGGGCACGGAGGCCTGGCGCCTGGGCAGCAGCGTGCGGTCCACATCCAGCACCAGGGCGGCGATCCGGCGTTCAAGCAGCTGCTGCAGGGGCAGCTCCGCCAGGGTGTGCTCCAGCAACAAGTCGGGACGCAGCAGCTGACGCAGGCTCACTGCAGGCCCTCCCGCTCCTCCAGCTCCGCCTCGATGCGGGGCTGCACCCGATCGAATTCATCCCCCTCCACCAGCACGGCCTGGGACCCGTCCATGCGGGCCACCACGAAGTAGGGGTCGAGGGGGATGTAGAGGCCGTACTCCCGGTCATCCACCAGGAAGCTCACCAGCAGCTCGTAGGTCTCGCTGTCGTCAGCATCCCCGTCCTCCTCGTCGTCGAGGTCGTCGGGCTCGGGCTCATCCAGTTCCCCGTTCACCGTGAGGGTCACCGCCGATCGCACCAGGGTGAGATCGTGTTCCTGAAGCACGACATCCGCCACCGAGAGGATCGGTTCAGTGGCTTCGACCGTGTCGATCAGCTCCGGTTCCTCCCCATTGCTCAGGCGGAACAGACACACCGGGGTGTCCACCGGGGTGAGCAGCACGTAGTCGCGACCGTCGAGGGGGATGAGCTGCTCGAGGAAACAGAGCAGCTGTCGTCCCCGTTGGTCGCTCACCAGGACGGTGGGCACATCGGTGGGCAGATCGGTGGGCCCATCGGTGGGGAGGTCGCCCGAGCCAGTCATGAATGAATCCGCGGTGCTCGCAGGAGGTGGAGCTGTGCCCTCAGGATGGATCAGCGCTGGCCAGGCTGCCGGGATCGATGGTCTTCGAGGGCAGCTGCGGTTCCGGTCCCTCGCGCAGCCACTGCTCCAGCAGCAGGGCGGCGGCGGCGCTGTCCAGCCGGCCGCTGCGATCGCCGTGCAGCCCATGGCGTTCGGCGGCGGCCCAGCTGCTGGCGTGTTCGTTCACCCAGGCCAGTGCCAGCCCGGTGGCCTGGGCCAGGCGCTCGCCGTAACGCCGGCAGTGGTGGCACTGTTCGCCCCACCTGCCGGCGCTGTCGAGGGGCAGTCCCACCACCAGGGCCTCAACCCGGCGCTGGCGGATCAGAGCCTGCAGATGCTCGAGGTCGGCGGCAAAGCGGGCCCGTGCCAGGGGCGGCAGGGCGGTGACGGTGAGCCCCAGCGGATCGCAGCCCGCCAGGCCGATGCGTCGCCGGCCCACATCGAGGGCCAGGGCGGAGCGGGGCCGCGGCGGGCGGTTCAGCGGGGCACCACCGGGGTGGGCATCGGGCGCCGCCGGGGCTGCAGCTGCTGCAGCACCGCCTCCAGGCGTCGCGCCGCGCCCTGGGCGGGGGCATGCAGTTCCTGGCGACGCCAGACGCTGCGCGCCATCAGCACCCGTTCGCCGCGGGCTTCAGCGCCCAGCTGGCGCAGCCAGCGCTCCAGGGCCTGGTCGTTGACGTCGCTGCGCAGCCACAGGGACTGATGGCGGCCCAGGGTTCTGGAGGCCTGGGTCAGCAGGCTGCTGAGCGGGGGGCCGATCACCTGACCCCAGCCGGGGTGCACCGTGAGTTCGAGGTCGTGGCCACCCCCGGGGTGCTCGCTCAGCCAGCGCACCGCCGCCACCGCCTGGTCGCGGACGGGGTCCACCAGCATCCACCCCCGCCCGCCGCTGCGGTCGAGCAGGTCTTCCACATGGCGATCGAGCAGCTGGCGCAGCTGTCCGGGGCAGGCCGCCTGCTCCAGTTGCCACAGGGCCCGGGCGGAGCGGCGGTTGAGGGGCCGCGCCGTCCAGCCCTCGCTGCTGCCGTCAGCTGCGCCGGTGGAGCCGCCCGGCCAGCGCCAGAGCCGTTCGGTGCGCAGGGGCTGGAATCCCTGCTCCCGCAGGGCGGCGAGACGATCGCTGTCGAGCGTGGAGGAGATGGCGATCCAGCTGCCGGCTCCACGGGCGCGCAGAATCGCCGCCCGCAGCAGCTCGCCGGCCAGTTCCCGCTTGCCGACCTCCACCGCCAGCCGCAGGTGCTGCACGCGCCAGCAGCTGCCGCTGCGGTTCTCCGGACAGGTGACGATCAGGCCGAGGGGGGTGTTGCCGCGGCGGGCCACCAGCACCTCCGGACAGAGCCCGGCAGCCGTGGGGATGCGCAGCCAGCGCAGCACCTGGGCCGGCAGGCGCAGGAACGCTGCCCGCTGCAGCAGGGGCTGGAGGGGAACGAAGGCCGGATCGCTGAGCAGGGGCAGATGCCAGCCGGCCAGCGGTTCGATCAGAGATCCGCCGCCATTGCCGCTGTCCTGGGGCGAATCGGCAGGCTCGCGCCCTGCTCCTGCCGGCTCCCGCGGTTGCGGGGCGGATGCTTTGCGCTCGCCCGCACTGGGGATGGACGCCGCCAGCGGCGAGTGCGCACCGCCGGGCTGCCCACGGCCTGGAAGGACCGCACTGAAGCGCAGACCAGGGCCTGCCACCTCCGAAGATTGCACCGATGGGGATTGCACCGTCATCCCAGGGCAGTCCACAGGGTGGTCGATCCAACTGTACCGACGCCCGCCCGGCGGTGCTGCCTCGCTCGCATGCGACTGCCACCGCCGGTCGCCGCCGCTCAGGCGGGCCGCACCAGCACCAGGGGCGTGCGCTCGTTGGCGTTGCCCGCCGGGTTGGGGCGCAGGGCGCGCTGCAGCAGGGCCTCGTCGCAGCCCTGGCTGGCCGCCAGCACCTTCACCCGCCCCAGGTCGTTGACGTCGACCACGGCCACGGCCACCCCCAGGGCCTGCGCCATCCGCTCGCAGAAGGCCCCGGGGCGGTCGGGCCCGAGCACGATCGTCTGGTCGTAGGGCGGGGTGGTGCCGGTCACGTCGTCGATCAGGCGCGCCTGCTCTCCCGCCAGGCGGTAGAACCACCCCTTCGAGCCCACCAGCTTCAGGGCCGTGCCGGCCAGCCAGGCGCAGAGCACCCGGGCCGGGCCCACCAGGTCGATCAGGCTCTGCATGCCGCAGGCGGTGGCCAGGGAGCTGGTGGGGTGGAAGACGCGGCAGAGCAGCCGCGCCAGGGCCGAGGGCCGCACGGTCTGCGGATGGTGGTAGCGGCCCTGCATCACGGCCAGGGGCGTCTCGCCGATGGTGAGCACATCGCCCGGCTGGAGCACTGGCCCGGCGTAGTGCTGCAGCACCTGTTCGGGGTCATCGAGGGTGCCGAGCAGGTGGGTGCGCACCGGCAGCACCCGGCAGCGCTCGCCCTCACGCCAGCGGGCGGTGGCGGCCTGCTGGGGCTCGGGACGGCGCAGGGGGATGAGGATGCCGTCTCGCCGCCAGAGACGGCCGAAGGGCCCGTAGTTCACCCACAGCACCTCGAGCCACAGGGTGTCGAGCAGGGCCTGCAGATCCACACCAGCCTCGCCGCGGATCTCCACCGTGAGCCGGGCGCGGGTGGATTTGCGCCCCTTGACGATGTAGGCGGCCCAGTAGCCGTCGGGCCGTTCCGCCTCGTCGGGGTGCAGGGCGGTGACAGCGGTGCGCAGGGCCACGCCACCGAGATCGCCGCGGCCCAGCAGGGTGGGGCGCAGCTCCAGCTCCGGCACGAACACCTCCATGCGCCGGTGGGGATTGCTGATCGTGATCTCACCGCTCACCCGCAGGCCGCCGTCATCGAGCGGATCGACGGCGAACGGCGAGGCGGTGAGACGCAGGGGCGAGGCTGGGCGCAACCGATGGCGCAGCTCCAGGATCAGCAGCGCCAGGCCGAACAGCAGGGCGGCGATCAGGACCAGCCGGAGCAGAAGCAGGAACAGCAAGTGCGACGGGGAACGGGTCGCCGGAGCGTAGGTGCGGGCGCCCGCCTAACCTCGCGCGACTCCAGCGGCCGGTGGCGCGATGCGCAAGACCTTCGTGCTCGACACCAATGTGCTCCTGCACGATCCCAGCGCCCTCACCCGCTTCGAGGACAACAACATCGTCATCCCGATCGAGGTGGTGGCGGAGATCGACCGCTTCAAGCGCGACCCGGCCGAGAAGGGCCGCAACGCGCGGGAAGTGTCGCGGCTGCTGGATGAGCTGCGCGGCAGGGGCAACCTGGCCGAGGGGGTGGAGATCGCCGCCCAGGGCGGCATCCTCAAGGTGGTGTTCTGCCGCGGCGAAACCCTCACCACCCTGCCGCCGGAGCTGAAGGGCGGCAACGGCGACAACAACATCCTGGCGGTGGCGCTGGAGCAGCAGCAGCTGCAGGCGGTGATCGGCGATCAGCCGCCGGTGATCCTGGTGACCAAGGACACCAACCTGCGCATCAAGGCCGATGCCGTGGGCCTGATCGCCCAGGACTACACCAGCGACCGGGTGGCGATCGCCGACCTCTATCCGGGTGTCTGCGAGGTGTGGGTGAGCGCCGAGCAGATGGACCGCGTCAAGGAGGCTCC
>JBFLKL010000203.1:0-3135 GCA_040883175.1 Synechococcaceae cyanobacterium
GGGCCTGGCCTGGGAGCGTCCCGCCTGTCTGCTCGACTACCTCCCCGCCGCCACCCTGGTGGCGGTCGACGAGCGGCGTGCGGCCCTGGCCCACGGCCAGCAGTGGTTCGACCATGTGCTGGAGCACCATGGCGAGGTGGCCGCCGCCCTGGGGGCGACCCTGCCGGCGGCGCTGCACAGGGATCCAGCCGAGGCCCTGGCGGAGGCAGGCGAGCGCTTCGCCGGCTTCGATCTGGCCGAGCTGCACGAGAGCGACGGCCATGCCAACAGCTTCGATCTGGCCAGCCGGCCGGTGCCGGCCTACCCCAACGCCTTCGGCAAGCTGGCGGGGCTGATCAAGGGGTTCCAGGCGGAGCGGGCGCGGGTGTGGTTGCTCTCGGCCCAGCCCAGCCGGGCGGTGGCCCTGCTGGAGGAGCACGACTGCGTCGCCCGGTTCGTGCCCAACCCCGCCGACGCGCCGGCGATCGCACGGCTGGTGGAGCAGCACACGCCGGTGGCCCTCAAGAGCCGCGGCACCGCCGAACTGGAGGGGCTGCAGCTGCCGGCCTGGAAGCTGGTGCTGATCACCGACCGGGAGTTCTTCGGCCAGCACGCCCTGGCGGCGACGGGCTACGTGCGGCGGCGCCGCAAGGCCGCCAGCCGCACGGTGGATCCCAACAAGATGCGGCCGGGCGACTTCGTGGTGCACCGCAACCACGGTGTGGGCCGGTTCCTGAAGCTCGAGAAGCTGGCGATCGGCGGCGAAGCCAGGGATTACCTGGTGGTGCAGTACGCCGATGGACTGCTGCGGGTGGCGGCCGACCAGCTGGGCAGCCTGGGCCGCTACCGCGCCACCAGCGAGAAGCCCCCCGAACTCAACCGCATGGGCGGCACGGCCTGGACCCGGGCCAAGGAGCGGGCGCGCAAGGCCATCCGCAAGGTGGCCATGGATCTGGTGAAGCTCTACGCCGAGCGTCACAAGGCCCCGGGCTTCGCCTTCCCACCCGATGGCCCATGGCAGGACGAACTGGAGGAGTCCTTCCCCTACGAGCCCACCCCCGACCAGCTGAAGGCGATCGCCGATGTGAAGCGCGACATGGAGCAGCCCCAGCCGATGGACCGGCTGGTGTGCGGCGATGTGGGCTTCGGCAAGACCGAGGTGGCGATCCGCGCCATCTTCAAGGCGGTGACGGCCGGCAAGCAGGTGGCGATGCTGGCGCCCACCACGGTGCTGGCACAGCAGCACTGGCGTTCCCTCTCCGAGCGCTTCGCCCCCTATCCGGTGAAGGTGAGCCTGCTCAACCGCTTCCGCACCGCCTCCGAGCGCAGGACGATCCTCGAGGGCCTGCGCGAGGGCACGGTGGATGTGGTGGTGGGCACCCACCAGCTGCTCTCCAGGGGCACCGGCTTCCAGCAGCTGGGGTTGCTGGTGGTGGACGAGGAGCAGCGCTTCGGCGTGAACCAGAAGGAGAAGATCAAGGCGTTGCGCAAGGACGTGGACGTGCTGACGCTCAGCGCCACGCCGATCCCGCGCACCCTGTACATGAGCCTGTCGGGGGTGCGGGAGATGAGCCTGATCACCACCCCGCCGCCCCTGCGCCGTCCGATCAAGACCCACCTGGCGGCCCTCGATGAGGAGGTGGTGCGCAGCGCCATCCGCCAGGAACTGGACCGGGGCGGCCAGGTGTTCTACGTGGTGCCGCGGGTGGAGGGGATCGAGGAGGTGGCCGAGCAGCTGCGGGCGATGCTGCCGGGCCTGAAGCTGCTGGTGGCCCACGGCCAGATGGCCGAGGGGGAGCTGGAGAGCGCCATGGTGGCCTTCAACGCCGGCGAGGCCGACCTGATGCTCTGCACCACGATCGTGGAGAGCGGCCTCGACATCCCCCGGGTGAACACGATCCTGATCGAGGACGCCCACCGGTTCGGCCTGGCCCAGCTGTATCAGCTGCGGGGCCGGGTGGGCCGCAGCGGCATCCAGGCCCACGCCTGGCTGTTCTATCCCGGTGATGCCTCCCTCAGTGAAGCGGCGCGCCAGCGCCTGCGGGCGATCCAGGAATTCGCCCAGCTGGGCAGCGGCTACCAGCTGGCCATGCGCGACATGGAGATCCGCGGCGTGGGCAACCTGCTGGGGGTGGAGCAGAGCGGCCAGATGGAGGTGATCGGCTTCGACCTCTACATGGAGATGCTGCAGGAGTGCCTGGCCGAGATCCAGGGCCAGGACATCCCCAGGGTGGACGACACCCAGATCGACCTGCCGATCACCGCCTTCATCCCCGGCGACTGGATCACCGACAACGACGAGAAGATGGCCGCCTACCGCGCCGCGGCCGACTGCGGCGGCAAGGAGGCACTGCTGGAGCTGGCGGCCGGCTGGGTGGATCGCTACGGCGCCCTGCCGGCGCCGGTGATCGCCCTGCTGCAGCTGATGGAGCTGAAGCTTCTGGCCCGGCGCTGCGGCTTTGCGCGCATCAGGCCGGAGAAGCCCAACATCGTGCTGGAAACACCGATGGAGGAACCGGCCTTCCGGCTGCTGCGCCAGGGCCTGCCCCAGCACCTGCACGGCCGGCTGGTGTATCAGCCCGGGGCGGGGAGCACCGCCAAGGTGCTGGCGCGGGGCCTGGGGGTGCTGCCGATGGAGAAGCAGCTGGAGGAACTGAAGGGCTGGCTGGAGCAGATGGCGGCCCGGATCCCCGGCGCCGATGGCCTCAGCGAGGCCCAGCGGGCCGAGCAGCAGCAGAGCCGCGACGCCGAGGTGCTGGCGGTGTGAAGGCCGGGGCGGGACGCGAGCGGCGCCAGCGCCGACAGGATCGGCAAAAGTTCGTTACACTTATGAGAACATTCGTTAAGCACCGGGGGAACGGGCATGGGTGAGCTGATCGACGTGGGCCGCAACTCCGCCGGGGCTCTCCAGCTCGTGTCCACCGTGGTCAGTGTGCTCGCCCTCGGTATCTATGCCCTGCTCCAGGGCGACGGCAGCAACGACGACGACGATTCCGGCCCCGGTGGCGGCCTGATGCAGCCCGTGGCCTGAGGCGGTTCAGCCCGGGCCGTTGAGCTGGCGCCTGTAGGCAGCCGGTGCCAGCACCAGGAACAGCCACCACCACAGCAGCACCACCACAGTTGCCGGTGCGGTGATCCACCAGCGGTGCAGCACCA
>JBFLKL010000204.1:0-6457 GCA_040883175.1 Synechococcaceae cyanobacterium
TCTCAGGCGACCCATTTCCGTCGCCTCAGGCTTGGGGAGCGGTTCATTGGCAACCGCGCGCGGCAGCCTGTCCATGGTTGGCTGGCCTCCCGGGAGGAGCCGCCACCGCCGGGCCGATGCGCATCGAGGTCGAACACCGCACCAGCTACCACTACAGCGAGGCTGTGCGCCTCGGACCGCACATCCTCCGGCTGCGTCCCCGTCCCCAGGGCGGCCTGCGCGAGCTCCATTTCCACCTGAGGATCGAGCCTGAGCCCAGCCTGCGCCTGGATGCCCTCGACGCAGGCGGCAACCGGATCACCCGGCTCTGGTTTGACGGCCCAACCGATCGGCTGACGATCGTCTCGACTTTCGCGGTGCAGAGCGATGGCCCCGGGGCGCCCCTGCCTGCCGGCCTGTGCGGGCCCGCAGCGTTGCCACTCGCGTACCCGTCCGAGGAAGCGCCGCTGGTGGCTCCCTATCGCCGGAATGGGGGCGTGCCGGAGGTGGTGCAGCAGCTGGCTGAGCAGTTGGTGAGCCAGGTCGGGACCGAACCCTGCGCCTTTCTCAGCGCCCTCAACACCCATCTGCACACCCACATCAGCCCCGAGATCCGGGAACTGGGCCCAGCCCACAGCCCCGAGCACACCCTGCGATCAGGCCGTGGCGCCTGCCGGGACCAGGCCCTGCTGTTTCTCGCCGTGGCCCGGTTCCAGGGTCTGGCCGGCCGCTTCGTGAGCGGTTACCAGGACCGCTCGGCCCTGACCACTCCGGAACGGCATCTGCATGCCTGGCCGGAGGTGTACCTGCCGGAGCTGGGCTGGCAGGGCTTCGATCCCACCCGCGGCATCCCCGCCGGGCCCGGCCACGTGGCGGTGGCCGCCGCCCGCGACCCCGCCGGGGCCATGCCGGTGGCGGGCAGCTACTTCGGCAGCGCCAGCTCGCGGCTCAGCTATGCGGTGCGCATCCGGGCCGATGGAGGCGAGCACATCAGCCCGCCCGCCGCAGGCTGACGGGTCCCAGCGGATGTTCGGCGTGGGGATACGAGCTGTGGGAATGGTGCGCGTGGGGATGCTGATGGCCGGGCGGCAGAGGTACCCCATCGGGCTGGCAGGCTCCGGTGCACTCCCGCTCGCAGAGGGTGCAGGGCTCGTCCAGTCCTTCCACATGGTGGTGATGGCTGTGCTGGGGGGCCCCCACCTCCTGCTCGAAGCCCAGCACCTGGGCCCGGTACTTGCAGAGTGAGCAGTTCATGGCCGCATCGCCGCGGACCGCCTCCTCAAGCCGCTCGCGGAAGGTATCGATCACCAGCGGGTGGTCGTTGAGGTAGCCGGCCTTGAGGAACTGCACCTCGGGATGGTCGGCGGCCACCCGGTCGGTGTGCTGGTAGATGCGGCTCACCAGCACACCGGAGAACAGGAAGTAGGGGAACACCACGATGCGCCGGAAGCCCAGCCGCACCACGTGCCGCAGGCCAGGCTCCACCAGCGGGAAGGTGACGCCCGAGTACACCGTTTCCCCCCAGCCGAAACCGAAACCCTCCACCAGCATGCGCATCACCTTGGTGACGTTGGAGTTGGCGTCGGGGTCGGAGGATCCCCGGCCCACCACCACCAGGAGGGTTTCGCTGAGGGGCACCGCTTCGCCGGTGGCAGCGGCGGCGTCGAGGGCCTCGCGCACGCGGGCTCCGGCTGCCTGGATCATCTTCCGGTCGATGCCCAGCTCCCGGCCGTACTGAATCTGCAGGCCGGTTTCGGCGCTGTAGGTGTTCAGCACCGAAGGGATGTCGTTCTTGGCGTGACCGGCCGCGAACAGCATGCCCGGCACCGCCAGCACCCGGCTCACGCCGCGCTCACGCAGGCGATCCAGGCCATCACGCAGGATCGGTCGGGCGAATTCCAGGTAGCCGTGCTCCACCGGAACCTCCGGCAGGCGCCGGCGCAGGCCGTGGGCCAGCTGGGCGAACTCCTCGCAGGCCTGGCGGTTGCGGCTGCCGTGCCCGCAGATCATCACGCCAAGGCCATCGAGGCTGCTGAAGTCGAGCGGCGGCTGGGTGGCCGTGGTGTTGGTCATGGGCTCTGCCGGGATCCGCGCCGGGTTCGAGGGAATGGGAGCGGCGAGCGTTCTGACTGAGAAACCGTGTGGGGCCGGCTTCATCACAGCTGCGGGACAGCGCCGGACTCGGCACGGGACGGACCCGTTCCCCACCGGACTTTCCTCGTTGCCTTCCGGGCGTGACCCGCGGAAACCGATCGGATCCATTGTGCCCGTGCCCGCCGCCCCCAGAGGTGGACACCAGGCAGGGCATGGGGATGGGCCCAGGCAAGGACACAGCAAAGCCCGGAGCCTGGGCCCCGGGCCTGTGCCGGCTGAGTCACGGTCTTGGTGAGCGATCGATGGGATCGCCGGGTCGAGACAGGAGTTTCAATTGTGGGCGGAGCGGGCTGAGAATGGCCCTGGGGCCATGGCTCAAGCGGGGCTTCCCGGTTGGTCCGGGGCACCTGGAACTGCGGCAGTGACGCCGCTCTGGGGGCGGTGCAGTGGACGGCGACGACGTGACACGCCGGGGAAACCGGAGATCGGGGGAGACTGTTGGAGCAGGGTCGCAACCTCAGCTCACTCCGCGGTTCTGGTTGTCTGGGCTTTCATCCATAGGCAGTCGCATCCAGGTGCCTGCATCTGCACTCTCGACAGGTGGCCGAATCCTGACAAGGTGATCCAGCGCACACGACACGGCTCGTCACGTTCCGAGACCGTCCTTCATCGTTGCGCCGGGGCACGCTTCAGGATGGGGCGCCATGTTCAGCTCCGCCCGCTCCTACACGTTCCTCTCCATCGCAGCCGCGGCGGCCACGATCGTGCTGAAGCTGGCCGCCTGGCGTATCACCGGATCGGTGGGACTGTTCTCCGATGCGCTCGAGTCGGGGGTGAATCTTCTGGCGGCGCTCGCCGCCTTCTTCGCGCTTTCCCTGGCCGCCAAGCCCGCTGACCGCGAGCATCCTTACGGACACTTCAAGGCCGAGTACTTCTCCAGCGGTCTGGAGAGCGCCCTGATCCTGGTGGCCGCCGCCGCCATCCTGGTCACGGCGGTGGAGCGCCTGCTGGCGCCGGAGCCGCTGCAGGAGCTTGGCGTCGGGCTCGGGCTGTCCCTGGTGGCCAGCGCCATCAATGCACTGGTGGCCTGGCTGCTGCTGCGGGGCAGCCGTCGCTTCCACTCGATCACGCTGCGGGCCGACGCCCAGCACCTGCTCACTGACGTCTGGACATCGCTTGGCGTGGTGGTGGCCGTGGGTCTGGTGCAGCTCACCGGCCAGACGATCCTCGATCCGCTGATCGCGATCGCCGTGGCCCTGAACATCGTGGTGATGGGCTGGAAGCTGCTGCGTGAGACCGCATCGGGCCTGCTTGATCAGGCCTTGCCTGAAGCGGAGCAGGTGCAGCTGCAGGCCCTGCTCGCCGGCCATACCGGCGACGGCGTGGCGGTGCATGCGCTGCGCACCCGGGTGGCGGGCTCGCGCCAGTTCGTGACCTTCCACCTGCTGGTTCCAGGCCACTGGCGCGTGCAGGCCGGCCACGATCTCTGTGAGCGCCTGGAGCGGGAGATCACCGCCGCCATGCCGCGCACCGACGTGATCATCCATCTCGAGCCGATCGAGGATCCCCGCTCCTGGCAGGACGAAGGCTTCGGCTGGGAACAGCCCTGAGCCCGGCCCCTCAGCTGCGCCGCAGCCAGGGCGGGGCGCCGCTGAACCAGTCGCCCAGATCGTCCTCGCCCGGCCGGAAGCGCTCGTCTGGTTCCGGTGATCCCAGATCGAGATCGGCCAGCAGCCGGTCGATCCCGTCCCCGGAACCCTCGGCCTGCTGACGGCGTCGGGCCCGCCGCAGCCAGGAGGCCACGGTGGGGTCGCGGTCAGCGAATTTCTGCACATAGACCCGCTCCGTGAGGCTGACTGGCTGGCCGCCGGCGATGCGATCGAGGATGGCCTGCAGGCGCAGGCGGGTGGGGGTGGACAACATGGCGCTGAAGCTGTTGCAGCGGTGATAGCGGGGTCACGGGGGGTGGCTGTGCCGTTGGCCACCAAAGGTCCGCTTTGGTGAGGGGATGGCGATGGGCGCGAGGGATCAGTCGGCCGCCGGGGCGGCGGGGGGGCTGGCCCCGTCGCCGGTCTGGCTCTCCTGTTGATCACCGGCCCGCTGATCACCGGCGGCCCCAGGCCCGCCATCGGCGCCGGAGTCGTCACCGCGCTCCAGCAGCGGCAGGATCGGCGGTGTCAGCCAGGGCCAGGCGGGATTCGCGAAACCATCGGGCACGGGTTCGGGTTCCGGACCCACCACATCGATCGAGGTTCGCTTCACCACCAGGCGGAACTTGAGGGGGGCCAGCCTGCTGTTGATGAACTCCTGCACGGCACTCACCTGGGTGAAGGTGGGCAGGCGCGGATCGCTGACGCTCACCTGGGCGGTGATCACGGGTGGATCCACCTCCCAGTCGATACGCACGCTCTCCAGGTCCGAATCCCGGCCCAGGGTGATCGTCTCGTTGCGCAGGCTGCTGTGGATCAGCTCCTCGATGCGCTGGGCCTGAACCTGGCGGCGTGAGACTCCCATGAGATTGAGCAGACTGCCGCCCAGGGGAACCACCAGCAGCGCTGTGAGGGCCATGCTGGTGAGCCCCAGCCGGCTGCGCAGCAGCCGTCCACGGAACGGGCGCTCCAGCACGTTCAGCGTCACCATCGCCCCGGTGAGGATGCCGAGCAGGTTGGTGAGGAACAGCAGGCCGGCTCCATAGCTCTCCTGCCAGCGTCCGGCGGCCAGCAGCAGGCCGGTCACACACACCGGCGGCACCAGGGCAACCGCGATGGCCAGGCCTGCCACGGCGTTGATGGCCTCCTTGCGCAGCTTGGCGAACATCGCCACCACACCGGCCGCCAGGGCGATGCCCAGATCGAGGAGATTCGGGCTGGTGCGCGCCATCACCTCGCTGCCGAAGCTGGGGAAGGCCACCAGCAGGCCCACCGCCACCGACACCATCAATCCCAGGGCGACCCCGAGGGCCAGGGTGCGCAGGGCCCTCAGGAACTCTGGGAACTGACCCCGCAGCACCTGGAACGCCATGGCCTGCAGGGGCAGGATCCAGGGGGCTACGACCATGGCCCCGATCACAACCGCGGCGCTGTTGGCCAGCAGGCCGAGGCTGGCGATCAGCGAGGAGCCCAGGGTGAGCACCGCGAACACCTGGCCGAAATTGGCGTCCGAGTCGAACTCGTCGCGCAGGACCGCAAGCCGCGTCTTATCGGCCTGCAGGGATCGCGCGTCGGTGTGGAGGCCAGGGGAGTGACTGCGCATCTGCGCGAAGGGGCCGCTGCTCCCCCCGATTCAAGGACGCAGTGCGGGGCCGGACCGGGCAGCCACCTGCAGGGGTGGCCTTGGGCTCAGCCGCGCGGTTTGAGGCCGAGCAGCTCGGCGCCGTAGCGCTCACTGAACATGGCCTGGGTCTGCCAGGCGGAGAGCAGTGTTTTGGCAATGCTGCGCAGCTCCTCGATGTTGTCGCAGCTGTCGATGGCCCGGGAGTGCATGGCCACGGTGAACTGGCGGCTGAGGGAGAGCGAGGAGTCGGACACGGAAATCGCCAATCGTTGTATTTAGAAATGTAACGAGCTCTTCGGCGTGTCGTGGGGTGCAGTCGGTGCGGACGTCCGACCCTCCGCGCAGCCATCGTGCCGATCCCCTGCGGCCTGGGCGCGGTCCGGCTGGCCCGATCCGGTTGGCCTTAGGTTCAACCCGTGGATCCGATCGATTCCGCTGCGTCGTTCCCGTCGCGGGCCGAGGCCCTGCTGGCGCAGCTGAGCATGGCCGAGAAGCTCGCCCTGCTCGATGGCGATACCCCCTTCTGGGCCGGGATGATCGACATCGCCACCCGCGACGCCTCCCATCGCCACCCATGGCCGGCTGCCCAGGTCCCCCGTCTGGGTCTGGCCGGTCTGCAGTTCGTGGATGGCCCCCGCGGGGTGTGTCTGGAGGGAGGTGCCACCACCTTTCCGGTGCCGATGGCCAGGGGCGCCACCTGGGATCCGGAGCTGGAGGAGCGGATCGGTGAGGCCATCGCCCTGGAGGCGCGCTCCTTCGGCGCCAACTGGGTGGCGGCGGTGTGCGTGAACCTGCTGCGCCATCCCGGCTGGGGCCGGGCCCAGGAGACCTACGGGGAGGATCCCGTGCATGTGGGGGTGATGGGAGCGGCCATCTCCAGGGGGCTGCAGCGCCATGCCCTCGCCTGCGTCAAGCACTTCGCTCTGAATTCGATCGACAGCTCCCGCTTCCTGGTGGACGTGCGCGCCAGCCCGCGGGTGCTGCATGAGCTCTATCTGCCCCAGTTCCGCGCCTGCGTGGAGGCCGGTGCCGCCTCGGTGATGAGTGCCTACAACCGGGTGAACGGCATCTGGTGCGGGGAGCATCCCTGGCTCCTGGAGGGAATCCTCAA
>JBFLKL010000022.1:0-8052 GCA_040883175.1 Synechococcaceae cyanobacterium
ATATGATATTCAATTATACTGAGCCCGCTTTACCCATCAATCCATCGCTTCAAGCCCTTCTGCCAGCGCCTGAGATTGCTGCGGCTGGGCACCACGGTGGCCAGGCCGCCGCGGGATTGTTCCCTGGTTTCGCCGCCGTTGTGGTAATAGCTCAGGGCGGTGCCGGGATCGAGGGCGGCATCGAGGGAATTGGTCGCGTAGCGGCCGCCGTAGCCTGAGCTGTAGCCATAGCCGTATTCGCTGGCGGAGGCGGCCTCCGTCTTGGCCACTCGTGCGTTGGTCACCACCCCCAGCAGCGGCGCGCCGGACACCTGGATGCGCCGGATCGCTTCGGCGGGCAGATCGCGGCCCACCTTGTTGAGACTCACCACCAGCAGGATGCCGTCCAGGTGCTCGGCCAGCAGGGTGGCGTCCGCCAGGCCCAGGGCCGGTGGGGTGTCGTAGAGCACCAGGTCGTAGTTGCCCTGCTCCACCAGTTCCTTCGTGAGGGTGGCCATGCGCTCGGAGCTGAGCAGCCGCGGCGGATCCGGCGGCCGGTGGCCGGCGGTGAGCACCTGCCAGTTGGGGTAGTTGGGCACGTCCTGCACCAGCTCCCGCCAGTTGCGGGTCTCGTCGGTGAGCAGGGTGGACACGCCTTCGAGGTTGTTCAGTCCCAGCCGATTGTGCACCTGCGGCAGGCGCAGGTCCATGTCCACCACCAGCACGCGCTTGCCCAGTTCACTCAGGGTCTTGGCCAGCAGCACCAGCATCAGGCTCTTGCCCTCCGAGGGGATCGAGCTGGTCACGGCCACCGAGCGCACCGGTTTGTCGGTGCTGAGAAAGCGCAGGCTGGTGTAGAGGTTGCGGATCGCTTCCTGGTAATAGAAGCGCTGATAGCCGGCCGCGCCCTCCTGGGCCGCATCCAGCTCGGAGAGCTTGAAGCGCTTCTGCCGCTGCACCGATTCGAACAGCGGGATGAAGGGCACATGGCCCAGCAGCGGCTGCCTGAGCTCGTCGCGCACTTCGCTGGGGCTGTGGAACACATGATCCAGGCGGTCGCGCAGGTAAGCCACCACCACGCCCGCCAGCAGTCCGTAGAGCAGACCACGCAGCAGGCCCTGGCTGAGGGTGGGCTCCACCGGCACCGAATCCACCACGCTCGGGGCGATCACCCTCCAGGGTGCGTTGTTCTGGGCGATCTCCAGCTGGAACGACTCGCGGGTTCTCAGATAGCTGTCGAGATTGCTCTGGGCCACCTCCAGCTGGCGCTGCAGGTCTTCGTATTCCCGCAGCAGGGCCGGTTGGTTCTGGAAGCGGCGATCCAGTTGGCTGATCTGCTCCCGGGTGGAGGCGATGCTGTTGTCGAACTGCTCCAGGGCGGCATCGATCGCCACCAGCTGCGTGCGCTGCAGCTGCGGTTTCAGGCGGTCACGGGAGGCGATCAGGTTGTCCAGGATCGGGGTGCCCGGCTTGTAGGTGCTCTGGGCTGCCACGATCTGGGCCTCCAGCCGCTCCAGCTCCTGCAGCTTCGCCTGGTCGGGCACACCCACCGTGATGCTGGTGTTCGCAGCCGCATCGCCGGAACCGCTGCTGAAGTCGCGTGTGCTCAGGCGCCCGCTGGCCACGTCGTTGCGCAGGCTTTCCAGCCGGGCCCGCTCGGCCTGCTGCTCCAGCAGCGTGTTGCGCAGGGCGTCGGCCTGGCTGCGCACCCCGGTGGCCTCCTCGATCGGCGCCACCACGTTGTTGGACACGCGGAAGCGCTCCAGCCGGGCCTGCAGCTCGTTGTTCTTCGCCTGCAGCACCGGCGACTGCTCATCCAGGAAGCGGATGCCTTCGGTGAACTTCTCCCGGCGCCGCTTCAGGGCCCAGTCGAGATAGGCCTCTTCCGTGAGCTGCAGGGCTGCCCGCACCTGCTCGGCGTCCTTGCCGCGGCTCTCCACCCGCAGCACCCCCGACGCCAGGATGTTCTGCTGACCGGGGTCGGCCGCCACCAGCGACACATTGATCGAGGGCGGCTGGCTGTCGGGGAAGGTTCTGGCCAGCTCCACATACACCGGCTCCAGCACCGCCGGGCTCTGCAGCACCGTGATCAGGGTGGGCACATCCACCCGGGTGATGTTGCGCGCCACCGAGCCGATGCCCTCGTCGCCGGTGTCCCGCGCTTCATTCACGGGGTCGGAGAGCAGCAGCGTGAAGCTGCCGCGGAACACCGGTGCGGTGATCCTGCGGTGAATGGTCACCGCCGTTGAGGCCAGGGTGACACCCACCAGGGTGATCAGGAACAGCCGCCGGCGGCGGCTGAGCACCTTCACGAAGGATCTGAGGTTCAGGCCACCGGTGCCGGCATCGCCATCCTGCGGCAACCCCTGGATCAGAGGTGCCGCCGTCGCTCCGCCGGGCGTGCCACTGCCGGGCACGGCGGGATTGCCGCTGACCATGACGTTGCCAATCTTTGGCGAACTCTATGGGCTGGGTGGGCCAGTGGCAATCGGGGGTGGGGCTTTTCTACTGTGACCGGCAACGAGGCGCCCATCGGCTGGAGATTGTTTGGAGATCGATTTCACCCATCGGCGCGCCGGAACGCTGTCGCGGATGGCCGGTTACACCTTCCTGCTGATCTTCCTGGTGAATCTGCTGGCGATACTGCTCCCTCCCCCCTTCCTGCAGCCGGACCGCACCTTCGCCGCCCTCAGCGAACTGGTGGAGCGTTCCAGCCTGCCGCTGGTGGCGGTGCTGTTCCTCTTCTTCGGATTCTCCGGTGAGTCGTTCCCGGCCCTGTGGGAATGTCGCCTGGCCCGCTGGCTGCGGCCGCTGCTGCTGCTGGCGGCGCTGCTCTATCTGGTCACCACCCTGGCCTTCCTGGGGGTGGCCCAGCGCATCGCCGTGACCGGCATCGCCAGCACCGAGGCCCAGATCGAGCGCGCCAGCCAGGAGTTCCAGCAACTGCGTGATCTGCTCGCCGACGCTGACGACGCTGCTGAAGCGGTGCAGCTGGTTCTGAGCAGGCAGCCGGCCCTGGCCCAGGCGGTGCGCCAGCAGCTGGGCGACAGCTGGGAGCGGCTCACGCCCCAGCAGCGGCGGCAACGGCTGGAGCAGCTCCTCGACACCAGTGAGGTGACCACGAACCGCCAGGCCCAGGCGGCCCGGGCCGGGGCCAGCGGCCAGCTGCGCAAGCGCACCCTGCTGTTCAGCCTCACCGCCCTGCTCTATGGCCTCTTCTTCCTGGCGGCCCATCTGATCTGGCCCCGCTCCCTTGCGGCCACCCGCCACCGCATCCTTCAGGCGAGGGAGGCCCGTCTGGCCGAGGAGTCCCCAGTCGACGCGTCTTGACCCGTTCTTCGGCTTCCCTGGCACGCCTCACCCTGCTGGCGGCGCTGGCCGCCAGCCAGCTCACCCTGCTGGTGCGGGCCGGCATGGGTGCCTTCGCGATCATGGCGGCCCTCTCCTGGCTGGGCGGATGTGTGCTGCTCGCGGAACGGGCAGAGCTGGGGGGTGACCTGGAGCTGGCCTCGATTCCCCGGCGGCGGCTGGTGCCCGCCTACCTGCTCCTGCTCTGGGCGCTGCTGGTGCTGAGCCTCGCCGCCCGGCTCTACGACCCGCTGCTGCATCTGCTGCCCCTGGCCGCCCTGCTGGGGCTGGGGCTGGCTCTCGGTGCGCGCTGGCGTTCCCGGCTGGTGTTCGAGCTCACCCTGATCGCCCTGCTGCTGCCCGCCCAGGTGCTGATCAACCGCTTCCTGCCCACCGCCCAGTTGGCCGCCGTCACCGCCTGGGTGTCGGCGTGCCTGCTCTGGCTGGTGGGCCAGCCCGCCTTTCCCGACGGCGATCGGATCGTGATGCAGCACCAGGTGCTGGTGGTGGATGCCAGCTGCACGGGGGTCAACACCCTGGCGCTCTGCCTCGCCGCCATCCTGCTGCTGGCCCTGCTGATCCCACCGCCCCCGTGGCGCTGCGGCCGTGCGGCCACCGTGGCGGTCATGGCGGCCCTGGCCCTGCTTCTGGCCTTCGCCGTCAACGCCGTGCGCGTGACCATCCTCGGCCTCACCAGCTCCGACCCCCCGCAGGCCTGGTACGGCCCGTTGGTGAGCTTCGACTTCTGGCACGATGGCGGCGGCTCCCATCTCTTCTCCCTTCTGGCCATGGGCCTGGTGTGCGGGCTCTACGTGCTGGCGCTGGAGCTGGCCCTGCGCTCCGCGCGTCCGCCGTCAGTACCGTCGTCGGGTCCGGGGCCGTGAGCGCACGCCTGAGGCCGGGATGGCGCCTGCCGTTGCTCTGGGGCCTGGCGGGATGGGCCGCGCTGCTGTCGCTGGAGAGTCTGTTCCGCCCTGGTGGTGTGCCCACCGGAGCTGAGCTTCCGCAGCGCCTGGAGCGCGGCGGCCGCGTCTGGCAGCGACAGCCTGCGGCGGCTGCCGCTGCCGGCCCGCTGCCGGACGGCGTGGTGCTGCTGCAGCAGGCCGACTACCGCGCCCTCGGTGCCGCCCCTGAGGCGCTCAGCGGCGACACCATCCTGCTGCGCCGCCTGGGCCTCACCACCAGCGGCACCGGCGTGCACCTGCCGGTGGAGGAGATCGGTCCCGCCCTGCTGGGGCCCGGCGGGCAGGGGCGCTGCGTGGTGCTCGACGCCGATGGCGCACCCGTGCAGGAGCTGAGCAGCGCCGAAGCCTGGGCCGCCTGGATGGCGCTGCAGCGCCCCGGCCGGCTGGAGACCCTGGCCTGGCTCGCCGGCCTGCGCCCCTATCGCGCCAACGGCTGCCTGTGGGAGAGCCTGCCGTGAACGACCGGGCCACACTGGTGCGGCGCCTCGGCCTGATGGGCCTGGACGCGACTCTGCTGGCGCTGAGCTTCTGGCTGGCCTTCGCCCTGCGCCTCAACGAGCCCTTCTCCGCCAGCTTCAGGGACAACCTCTTTCTGCTGCCCTGGGCCATCGGCATCGGCCTGGCGGTGCTGCTTTCCAGCGACTGGTACCGCGGCCTCACGCGCTATTCCGGCAGCCACTCGCTCTACACCCTGCTGCCCCGCACGGGGCTGATGGTGCTGCTGCTGCTGCTGGTGAACGCCCTGTCGCACCAGCATCCCCATCCGTTCCGGAGCTTCTGGCCGCTGTTCTGGTTCCTGGGGTCGGTGTCCCTGATCACCAGCCGCATCGTGCTGCGCGATGCGCTGCGCTACTGGCTGGCCCACCGGCGCCTGCCGCGGCTGCCGATCAGCCTCACCGGCCTCAGCGGCCAGGCCGGCGAGGCCAGCGACCCCGCGGCGTCTGCCCAGGCCCCCACCGTGCTGTTCGGTGCGGGGATGGCCTCCCATCTGCTGCTCGCCGAGCTGCGCTTCCAGCCCCGCTTCCAGGTGGTGGCGGTGCTGGATGACGACCCCAGCCTCTGGGGGCGCCGTCTGCACGGCATCCCGATCCATGCCCCGGATCACCTGCCCAGGCTGGTGGCCCGGCACCAGGTGCAGCAGGTGCTGCTGGCCATCCCCGCCGCCTCCCGGGCCCGGCGGCGCCAGCTGGTGGAGTGGATGCGGGGTCTCGGCCTGGACGTGCTCTCGATTCCCTCCCTGGCCGATCTCGCCTCCGGCGCCAACACCGTGGTGGATCTGCGGCCCGTGCAGATCGAGGATCTGCTGGGCCGCGACCCCAGTGCGGCGGATCCGGCCCTGCTGGCCGCCCCCGTGCGGCGGCGATGCGTGCTGGTCACCGGGGCTGGCGGCTCGATCGGCGGCGAGCTCTGCCGCCAGATCCTGCGCCAGCAGCCCTCCTGTCTGGTGCTTCTGGAGCAGAGCGAGCTGGCTCTCTATGCCATCGAACAGGAGCTGAGCCGGCTGCTGGGCACGCTGGAGCCGGCTCAGCTCCTGCCTGACGGGGAGGATCCCGTGACCCTGGTGCCGGTGCTGGCGGATGTGGCGGATCAGCAGCGGCTGCAGGCCCTGATCGCGCGCCATGGGGTTCAGGTGGTGTTCCACGCCGCTGCCTACAAGCATGTGCCCCTGGTGGAGCGCAACGTCTGCGCCGGGATCGCCAACAACCTGCTCGGAACCCGCTCCGCGCTGCGGGCGTCGATCGCCTGCGGCGTGGAGCGGTTCCTGCTCATCTCCACCGACAAGGCGGTGCGCCCCACCAGCGCCATGGGCGCCAGCAAGCGGGCCTGCGAACTGCTGGTGCAGGCCGCGGCGGCGGACATCGCCGCGGCAGGCCGCGGCCCGGTGTGCGCCATGGTGCGCTTCGGCAATGTGCTGGGCTCCTCCGGTTCGGTGGTGCCCCTGTTCCGGGCCCAGATCAAGGCGGGCGGGCCGGTGACGGTGACCCACCCGGAGATGACCCGCTACTTCATGACCATTCCGGAAGCGGCCCAGCTGGTGCTGCAGGCCAGCGGCATGGCCCACGGTGGCGAGGTGTTCGTGCTCGACATGGGCGAACCGGTGCGCATCCTCGACCTGGCCCGGCAGATGATCGAGCTCTCCGGCTGCAGTGTTCAGGATCCGTCCCATCCCGATGGCGATATCGCCATCCGCTTCACCGGTCTGCGTCCCGGGGAGAAGCTCTACGAGGAACTGTTGATGAGCGATTCCGACCAGCCCACGGCCCATCCGCTGATCCGCAAGGCTCAGGAATCCTGTTTACCGTCCGAGCGGCTGGAGGTTCTGCTGGCGCCCCTGCTGGAGGCCCTGGCGGCCTGGGATGACGAGGCGGCTCTGGTGGCCCTCAGAGCGCTGGTGCCGGAGTTCCAGCCAGCGTCCAGGTCCCTGGCAGAGCGGTGAGGCGGTTTTAGGCGCCATGGTCCCAGTACCGCCTGCCATCGCGGCGGCGGGGGTCCACCCGCCGGGCGGCGCGGCGGCTGAACTCGCTCACGCTGGGGTTGGCGCCCACCGGGTCCACATGGGCCACCTGCTGCCACAGCTCCCGCGGCGCCCAGCGCACCGTGTGGCGGCTGCGGTCGTGGCGGGTCACGTGGCACCAGCGGCCCTGGTCGCAGGCGGGGCACCAGAGCTCCTCCAGCCACTCGTTGCTGAGCACCAGCACCGGATAGGCCTGGATCACCAGCTTCGCCCGCTTGTCGCTCAGCCCCCGCTGCCGCAGTTCCGCGGGCGTGAGCAGGTGCAGGAAATACTTGCGCCCCGTGCCCGTCAGGGCGCTGTCCGGGTGCGCCGGACAGCGCAGATCCCGCCGCTGCGGGCGGCGGCGCTGCCGGCGGGTGGCACCGCCGTCGCCGGCCTGCGCCAACCCCTCCTGCAATCCAGGTCTCGCCATCTCCGGTGCGTGGTTTCATCCACCATCCTCCGGCGACTACCAGGTATCGGGTAGTGCGTGATACCAAGTGCCACTGAAGCCCGTCGGTGCGCGTCTGAGCTGGTCAGGGAGGGGCGGACGGCCCCAGCTCCGGCCCCGGCTCAGGCTCCCGCTCTGGGCCCCGATCGATGCGGCCGCTGGCCTGGCCCTCCAGCCGGGCGATCAGGTTGGGCACGAACTTCTCCGAGAAGCCGGCCACGAACGACCACACCAGCAGCTTGGCGAAATCGGCGTTGGTGCCGGGCTTCACCTCCAGCACGAAGCCGTCGATGCTGCCGAAGGGGTTGGTGCGGCTGGGGAATTCCGGGAACAGGCCGCCGCTGAGCAGGCCGCCCATGAACACCAGATAGAGCAGGAAGGCGAACGCCATCGCCACCGCGCATTTCCAGAGGAAATAGAGCGCCGGATGGCTCTGGTCGCCGCCGCCACCGCTCGCGCCACCGCCGTCGTCGCGGAAGGGCTGGTTGATCGCCGATCCCAGGATCGCCGCCAGGCCCACGAACACCGCGATCGGGCCCGGCCCGTCCTCGACCCCCGACGTCGCCTGGCGGTAGGTGGCCCAGCCGATCAGGCAGGCCGCCACCACCGCGGCCAGGGCGGCCAGGCGCAGGAAGCGCAGGGAGCGGGGGTTCCGGCTCATTTCGCCTCCATCCAGTTCGCTCCGGCGCCGGTGTCCACCACCAGCGGCACGTCGAGCCGCACCGCCCCCTCCATCGCCTCCTTCACCACCGCCTGCACCGCCTCCAGGGCG
Organism: Synechococcaceae cyanobacterium; assembly: GCA_040883175.1. Taxonomy (GTDB): domain Bacteria; phylum Cyanobacteriota; class Cyanobacteriia; order PCC-6307; family Cyanobiaceae; genus NIES-981. The sequence continues at coordinate 8,010 of JBFLKL010000022.1, forward strand.
TCGGGGGCCACCTCCAGCACCAGTTCGTCGTGCACCTGCAGCA
>JBFLKL010000205.1:0-3513 GCA_040883175.1 Synechococcaceae cyanobacterium
CATAGCCGCATTCACGCACCAGTTCGGACTTGGTGGCATTGCCAAGTTTGTTGACCTTCGCGAGCAGTTCGGAGCGGGTGAGCATGCCGGTGCGCGGGAGTTCGATCACTTTGCGCACCCTGTCGCATAGCTGATGCAGGACAATGCAGGCCTCTTGCTGACTGTTCTCTGCGGCAGCTCTGTGCTGCTGCGATGCCAGCAGGCTGGTCAAGCCTGCTGTCCGGGGCTGCCTCGCCGTGGGACCGACTGTCGCCAGTGACTGATGACGGGAGGCGAACATCCGCCTGCCTGCCCCCCATCCCAGGCATTGACAGTCCTCTCGATCCCCATGTGCATCAAGGTGAATGTGCCATCCGGAACGGGACTGGAGCGCCGGGATTGACTGGGATCGCATTGATCCAGGTACTGCTGCCGGGCATGACCATGCGCTGCGTTCCATGGGCGATGGGTTCAGGTGACGGAGTCAGACCAACAGCAGAGTCGTATGGGTCTGCACGTCATCGCCTTCAACCTGATCTGCCTGGGCAACCGGCTCAGGCTCGACTTCGAGAAGGGGGTTCCGGGGACGCTTCAGTGCCCTCCACCGCCCCGTGCAGCGCCGCCACCGTTGCAGCACCAGCCACCAGCTGGGCGTCCTCCCCGGACTCCAGGGGCACCGCCATGGCCAGCGGCAGCTCAGCACGGGGGCTTGGCTCCAGCCCGGCCAGGTCGAACTGGGCTGAGCCTGCGGGCAACGCTTCCGAGCCGGCCGCCACCAGCTCCTCGCTGCGGTTGGTGAGCTCCCAGGCGCCGCCGGCCCCGTCGCGCAGCCGCAGCGGGCGCCGATGATCCAGGTGATCGTGGCCTGAGCGGTCCGTGATGCGCAGCCGCAGGCCGGGGGAGTAGGTGGGATCACCCTGCTCCAGCAGAGTGATCGACCAGGGCCGACCGTCCTGATCCTGCAGCGTCCAGCGCTGGGGCTCCAGCGAGAACCCCTGAGAGGGATCGAGCACCAGCAGCAGCAGCGCCAGCACGATCCCGACGCTGGTGGCCACGCCGGGCAGCGGGCGCCTGCCGGCGGATGGGGGAACGTCTCGGATACGCCTCATGGCTGTGATGACTCCCAGAGCCGGCCTTGATGGCGCGGATTACGCAATCACGATAACGCTATGCGGCGATCCACCAGGCAGGGACCCCGCTCTCTCCACCGGCGCCGTTGATGATGCCGAGCATGGCCAGGCGTCCGTTCCAGGTTGCGGCGACGGCGCTGACCGAAGCGCGGCATGGTGCCAGACATGGACACCACGACGTGCCGGGACAAGTGCAACGTCTGAAACGGTGGGACGATCATTCACGGCCCTGGCTGCGCGGGTCCGCGTGGAGCCTGAGGACCGCGGATGACACCTGACGAATCCGGCTGAACGCGGCCTGGCAGGGTTCGGTTCAGGCCGCGGGCGGCAGGCCAACGAGGTCCGAGGACTCCAGCGCTTCCCAGAGTTTGCGATAGGCCGCGGTGTGCAGGGCGCTCCAGGGGCGGGAAGCCGGATGGCACGCGGCGACCCGGCGCGCCAGGTCCTCACGGCTGCGGGGTACGGCCCCCAGCCCCAGCACGGCCAGGGCTGCCTTGACATCCGCTGAGGCAACCATGAGGCGCCAACCAATGGGTCCTGAACCGATGGTCGCGGCTGCGAAGGCCTGATGCAAGGCGCCCAGGTCAACTCAAATACCGTAGCAACCGCTACCGAATGCCTAGAGTGGGGACACGTTGATCCAGCCGGTGCAGGCCCATGCTGCCGGCTGGACGCAGTCGGATCCACGTCAGGCAACGGGGACGTGGACACTGTGGAGACCCCGATGAACGTTCTCGATCTGATCAGAACCAAGATCATCAAGAAAAAACGCCTCAATGACGCCCAGTTCCTGATGGCCAAGTCGTACCGCGGCGTGCCCTACGTGGACGCCCACCACGACGACCCTGCCCAGCCCAGCAAAACCAAACACCTCACCTACCGCGGCCAGAGCTACGACCACTGAACCAACGCCCTGCCCTGCAGAGTCCCGTTGAGCCGCCGCAATCGCTGCAGGCACCATCAGGCCCGCCAGGAAAACCTGGCGGGCCTTTTCCACGCTCTTGATTCGTGTCGTCGGCAGCGGTGGGGTGCCACCCGGAAACGGCGATACATCCCGATCGGCGACCGGGGCCGATGCTGTGGCGAGAAGCCTCCGGACGGATGAGCCACGCGCTGTACATCAGCACCACCGAGGCGGGCAGCGGCAAGGCCCTGGTGGCACTGGGGCTGATCCACCAGTTGCTGCGCCGCACGGCCACGGTGCGCTTCTTCCGCCCCGTGATCCGGACCACGCCGGACGAGGACATCGACCTGATTCTGCGCAACTTCGCTCTGCCCCAGAGCGTCGAGGCGTCGTTCGGCCTGACGACGGGGGAGATGAACGACCTGATCGCCGCCAACCGCATCAATGAGGGCCTGGAGCGGATCATCGACCGCTACCAGGCACTGGAGGAGGGCGATGGCTTCATGCTCTGCGAGAGCTCCGATTACCTCGGCGAGGGATCGGCGTTCGAGTTCAATCTCAACCAGGAGATCGCCCGCAACCTGGGCTGTCCGATCCTGATCCTCGCCAATGCCCATCAGCGCGACAGCGAGGATGCCCTGCGCCCGGTGCGGCTGGCGGTGGAGACCTACCGGCGTCACGGCTGCCGCGTCGTCGGCATCGTGCTCAACAAGGCCGATCCGGCCCGGGCCGATGGCCTGCGCGAGCTGCTGGAGCGGGATTTCGGCGGCCGCGGCTGGGTGCTGAGCGTGATCCCCTTCGATCGCCGCCTCAGCAGTCCCCGCCTGCTCGACATCGCCCGCCATCTCGAGGCCGAGGTGCTCTACGGCCACGGCGGCCTGGAGCGGCTGGCCCTGCATCAGATCGTGGCGGCGATGCAGATGCAGCACGCCCTGGAGTGGCTCCGGGAGGGCAGCCTGGTGATCACACCCGGCGATCGGGGCGACGTGATCATGGGCATGCTGCAGGCCCACCAGTCGCACAACTACCCCAGCCTGTCCGGAATCCTGCTCACCGGCATGCCCCCGGAGCCGGCGATCGACCGCCTGATCCAGGGACTGCCGGAACCCCTGCCGATCCTGGCGGTACCCAGCGACACCTTCACCACGGTGTCGCGCCTGAAGGAGATCCACACCAGTCTCAAGAGCGACGACCGGGAGAAGATCGCCCTCAGCATCCAGACCTTCGAGCGCCATGGGGAGGTGGAGCGGCTGCTGCGCACGGTGAACCTGGCACCGCCGCCGGAGCCCACCCCGCGGATGTTCAACCACAACCTCAACCTGCGGGCCAGCCGCAGCCCACAGCGCATCGTGCTGCCGGAGGCCCTCGAGCCACGCATCCTCAGGGCCGCAGCCCAGGTGCAGGCGCAGCGTCTCGCCTCGCTGATCCTGCTGGGGGACCGGGCGGAGATCCAGCGGGTGCTGCGCCAGGAGGGTATCGGCCTCGATCTTGACGCCCTGC
>JBFLKL010000206.1:0-6029 GCA_040883175.1 Synechococcaceae cyanobacterium
GGGTCTGGCCCGGCAGATGGGCTACCTGCAGGACGGCGACCTGGTGGTGCAGACCGCCGGGACCCTCACCGGCGTCAGCGGCGCCACCGACTTCATCAAGGTGGGGCTGGTGTCGGCGGTGCTGTCGCGGGGCGAGCCGATCGGCAGCGGCTCGGTGAGCGGCAGGGTGAGGCTGGTGGAGAGCCCCGAGGCCGCCGCCGCCATCCAGACCGGCGAGATCCTGGTGGTGCGCGAAACCTCCTCCGCCTACGTGGAGGCGATCCGCAAGGCCAAGGCGGTGATCACCGAACTGGGGGGCAGCAACAGTCACGCGGCCCTGATGGCCCAGAGTGCCGGCATCCCGGCGATCGTGGGGGTGGTCAACGCCCTCGCCGACCTGGAGCAGGGCGAGATCGTCACCCTCGATCTGCAGCGCGGTGAAGTGCACCGCGTGGCCCGCAGCCACAGTCCGGAGGCCCTGGGCGCCATCGTCTAGACCGACGCTGTACCGCCATGGCCTCCAGGCTGCCGCTGGGCGAAACCGTGGGCATGGCCCTGGCCACCCTGCGCGCCAACCGCCTGCGCAGCCTGCTCACCATGCTCGGCATCGTGATCGGCAACGCCTCGGTGATCACCCTGGTAGGGGTGGGCCGCGGTGCCCAGAACCTGGCCGAGGGGCAGCTCAGCAACCTGGGGGCGAACGTGCTGTTCGTGGTGCCGGGCAACAACGACACCCGACGGCAGGGCATCGAGTTCCCCAAGACCCTGGTGCTGGAGGACGCCGAGGCGATCAACGAGCAGGTGCCCAGCGTCAGCCGGGTGGCGCCGCAGATCACCCTCAGCGAGGTGGTGCAGACGGGAGGGCTGAGCAGCACGGCCTCGGTCAACGGCGTCACGCCTGACTTTCTGCCGGTCCGCCAGTTCGAGATGGCCCAGGGCCGGTTCTTCTCGGCAGGCGACCTCAGCGGCGTGCGCAGCGTCGCCGTGATCGGCCCCGATCTGGCCAGCAAGATGTTCCCGACGGAGCCGGCCGTGGGGCAGGTGCTGCGCATCCGCAACCAGCCCTTCGAGGTGATCGGCGTGCTGCAGCCCAAGGGCGCGGTGTTCGGCCAGAACCAGGATGAGAACGCCTACGTCCCCCTCACCACGATGGTGAGCAGGCTTTCGGGCCGGGACCCCACCTACGGCGTCAGCCTCAACTTCATCAGCGTGGAGGCCCGCGATGCCGACAGCATCAACGCCGCCGCCTTCCAGATCACCAACCTGCTGCGCCAGCGCCACCGCATCCTGCGGGAGGACGACTTCGCCGTGCGCTCCCAGCAGGACGCCCTCACCATCGTGAGCACCATCACCGGCGGCCTCACCCTGATGCTGGGGGCCATCGGCGCCGTGTCGCTGCTGGTGGGCGGCATCGGCATCATGAACATCATGCTGGTGTCGGTGAGTGAGCGCACCGCGGAGATCGGCCTGCGCAAGGCCCTCGGCGCCCGCAGCGGCGATGTGCTGAAGCAGTTCCTGGTGGAGTCGCTGGTGCTGGCGAGCCTCGGCGGGGTGATCGGCACGGCGGTGGGCATCGGCACCGTGACCCTCGCCGCGGCGGTGACGCCCCTGCCGGCCACGATCGGTGTGGGCATGGTGCTGATCACGGTGGGGCTGTCGGGGTCGATCGGTCTGTTCTTCGGGGTGGTGCCGGCCCGGCGGGCCTCCCAGCTCGATCCGATCGTGGCCCTGCGCAGCCTCTAGGGCGCACGCGGCTGAAGCGGGGCCGGCCAAAAAACGAAAGAAACCCTGAAGCCGTGGCTTCAAGGGCTGAAACAGTGGCTAAGGCGACCATCCAACCGCTGGCTGGGATGGCTTAGTGGTGCCAACGTTCTGCTGGGGGAATTCTTGGACCTGCTCACCTGCGGCTACCGCAACGGCACCGATCGCATGGTGATCGTGCGTTGCATCGGGCCCGAAGCCTTCTACCTGGAGCGCGTGGTGTTCCCGTTCGAGCTGCTGAGCTTTCAGTGTCCCGACGAAACCGAACTGGAGATCTGGACCCACGGACTCGGCGGTGCTGAGTTGCTGGAGACGATCCCCGTGCACCAGCTCAGCCTCGAACCCGCCGATCTGCAGGGGCAGGAGGCCGCAAGCGGCCATGACGATCTGCTGCAGGCCTGGGCAACCGCTGGCTAGGTGAGCGCCGTTACACTCGGTAAGAAAGTGTCTCACCCATGAACCAGCGCTGGCGTCTGATTGCTCTGTGGCTGCTGCCCGTGGCGGTGGTGGCCTTCCTCGGTTGGCAGGTTCTCAGCAGCGGCAACCTCGGAGCGAACGGACCCACGGGAGCACCGCGGAACACCGCCGTGGCACGGATGAGCTACGGCCGCTTCCTCGATTACGTGGACGCAGGACGCGTCACGGCCGTCGACATCTTTGACGGTGGCCGCAGCGCCGTGATCGAGGCCGTGGACCCCGACCTCGACAACCGCGTGCAGCGGCTGCGGGTGGATCTGCCAGGAGTGGCCCCGGAACTGGTGAATCAGCTCAAGGAGCAGGGCATCAGCTTCGACATCCACCCGCCGCGCCAGTCGCCACCGGTGCTTGGGATCCTCGGCAATCTGCTGTTCCCGCTGCTGCTGATCGGCTCGCTGATCTTCCTGGCCCGCCGCTCCAGCGGCATGCCGGGCGGTCCTGGCCAGGCGATGCAGTTCGGCAAGACCAAGGCCCGCTTCGCCATGGAGGCCGAGACCGGGGTGAAGTTCGATGACGTGGCCGGTGTGGAGGAGGCCAAGCAGGACCTCCAGGAGGTGGTGACCTTCCTGAAGACCCCGGAACGCTTCACCTCGGTGGGCGCCCGCATCCCCAAGGGTGTGCTGCTTGTGGGCCCCCCTGGCACCGGCAAGACGCTCCTGGCCAAGGCCATCGCCGGTGAGGCCGGCGTGCCCTTCTTCTCGCTCTCCGGCTCGGAGTTCGTGGAGATGTTCGTGGGCGTCGGCGCCAGCCGTGTGCGCGACCTGTTCAAGCGGGCCAAGGAGAACAGCCCCTGCCTGATCTTCATCGATGAGATCGACGCCGTGGGCCGCCAGCGCGGCGCCGGTCTCGGTGGCGGCAATGACGAGCGGGAGCAGACCCTCAACCAGCTGCTCACCGAGATGGACGGCTTCGAGGGCAACAGCGGCATCATCATCATCGCCGCCACCAACCGGGCCGACGTGCTCGATTCAGCCCTGCTCCGGCCCGGTCGCTTCGACCGCCAGGTGATGGTGGACGTTCCCGACATCAAGGGCCGGCTGGAGATCCTCAGGGTGCACAGCCGCAACAAGAAGCTGGCCCCGGACGTGAGCCTGGAGACCATCGCCCGCCGCACCCCCGGCTTCTCCGGAGCCGACCTGGCCAACCTCCTCAACGAGGCCGCCATCCTCACGGCCCGTCGCCGCAAGGAGGCCACCAGCCTGGCCGAGATCGACGATGCGGTGGACCGGGTGATCGCCGGCATGGAGGGCAAGCCCCTCACCGACGGCCGCAGCAAGCGCCTGATCGCCTACCACGAAGTGGGGCATGCCCTCGTGGGCACCCTGGTGAAGGCGCACGATCCGGTGCAGAAGGTCACCCTCATTCCCCGAGGTCAGGCACAGGGTCTCACCTGGTTCTCCCCCGACGAGGAGCAGATGCTGGTGAGCAAGGCCCAGCTACGGGCCAGGATCATGGGAGCGCTCGGCGGCCGGGCCGCCGAGGACGTGGTGTTCGGCCGCGAGGAGGTGACCACCGGTGCCGGCGGAGACATCCAGCAGGTTGCCTCCATCGCCCGCCAGATGGTCACCCGCTTCGGCATGAGCGATCTCGGCCAGTTCTCCCTGGAGGCTGGCAACCAGGAAGTGTTCCTGGGGCGCGATCTGATGACCCGGAGTGATGGATCGGATCGCATGGCCAGCCGGGTGGACGACGCCGTGCGCCAGATGGTGCTCAACTGCTATGCCGACACCGTCAAGCTGGTGGCCGAGCACCGCGAGTGCATGGACCGGGTGGTGGAGTTGCTGATCGAGAAGGAAAGCCTCGACGGCGACGAATTCCGGGCCATCGTCTCCGAATTCACCTCCATCCCGGAGAAGGAGCGGTTCTCCCCGCTGCTGAGCGGTGCTGAGGCCGATGCCGGCCGCCAGCCGGAACCGGTGCAGTCCTGACGCAGAGGACAGCCCGCCACACGGCGGGCTGTCCTGTGGGCCTTGCGGGCCGGGCTCAGACCGGCCGAACCGCACGTTTTTCGATCACCTTGTCGATCAGGCCATAGGCCACGCATTCGGCCGGGGACATGAAGAAGTCGCGGTCGGTGTCCTCCTCGATGCGGCTCAGCGCCTGGCCGGTGCGGTCGGCCAGTTCCTGGTTGAGCTTCCGCTTCAGATAGAGGATCTCATCGGCCTGAATCCGGATATCGCTGGCCTGGCCGCGGGCGCCGCCGAGGGGCTGATGGATCATGATCCGTGAGTGGGTGAGGCTGCTGCGCTTGCCCTTCGTGCCGGCGCAGAGCAGGAAGGCCCCCATCGAGGCGGCGAGACCCACGCACACGGTGTGCACATCGGGTTTGATGTGCTGCATGGTGTCGAAGATCCCCAGTCCGTCGTAGACGGAGCCGCCAGGAGAATTGATGTAGAGGTAAATGTCCTTGTCAGGATCCTCGGCCTCCAGAAAGAGGAGCTGGGCCACGATCCGGTTCGCGGATTCGGAGGTCACCGGCTCGCCGAGGAACACGATGCGTTCGCGCAGGAGGCGGGAATAGATGTCAAATGCCCGCTCGCCCCGGCCCGACTCCTCAATCACAATCGGAATCGTCGTCACAGGCCCCAGGAGATCGCAGAGTCGATCCTACTGAGCCCGGGCGGCTAGGGTCGCATCACCCACCGCCAAGCAGCGTGAGCGCAGCCCTCACTGTCTCCGACAGCAAGCGCGCCTTCCACCGCGCCTTCCCCCACGTGATCGCGCCCATCTACCGGCGCATGGTGGATGAGCTGCTGGTGGAGCTGCACCTGCTCAGCCGCCAGCGGGGATTCCAGAGCGATGCCCTGTTCGCCTGCGGCCTCATCCAGGTGTTCGACAGCTTCTCCCGCGGCTACCGGCCGGCCGAGCATCGCGAGGCCCTGCTGGAGGCCCTCTGCAGCGCCTCCGGCTTCGACGCCGCCCAGCTGCGCCAGCAGCGCGACAGCGCCATGGCCGCCATGGGCCACCACAGCGTGGAGGAGGTGACCCAGTGGATCGCCGACCAGGGCCAGGGGGCGCCGGAACCCGTGGCCACCGCCCTCGCCAATGTGCGCCGTCCCGATTTCCACTATTCCCGGCTGGTGGCCGTGGGGCTGCTCAGTCTGCTGGAGAAGGCCCAGGGGTCCGACACCAAGGATCCGGCCGCCCTGCGCCAGTCGGCCCATGAGCTGGGTGAGGCCATGGGTCTGCTGCGCGACCGGCTTGACAAGGACCTCAGCCTCTACGCCAGCAACCTGGAGAAGCTGGCCCAGGCGGTGGAGCTGATGGAGGAGACCGTGGCGGCGGAGCGCCGCAAGCGGGAACGCCAGCAGGCCGAGATCACGGCGCCGGATCCGGTGGCTGCGGACGGGCCTCCCCAGACGGCGCTGGAACCGCCGGCTGGATCGGCAGCAGCTCCCCCAGCTGCAGACGCCCCAGCAGCCGACTGATCCCGCCGCCAGACGGGCCGTCCTCCGCCAGCAGCAGCAGCTGACGTGCCTGCAGCAGCGGCAGGGGCAACTGTCCGGGCAACAGATTGAGGGCGGCCAGAGCCTGGGGGCGGGCCTGCAGGATGAGCAGTGGCGGTCGGTCCGACCCCGTCACCGGGGCATCGGCGGCCTCAGCCTCGCCGGGATCAGCGGCGGGAGCCGTGAGCACCGGTTCGGGCCCGAGGAACAGCAGCAGCCGCAGCGGCTGAGCGGGCGACGCGAGCCAGCGCCAGCCGCCCACCTCCCGGCCCTGTTCATCCCGCCAGGTGGTGGACACCAGGGCTCCTGAATCCGGATCGGCCCGCTCCGCCTGCGCCGGTGGAGCGTCGCTGGGGCTGTCCAGCA
>JBFLKL010000207.1:0-4939 GCA_040883175.1 Synechococcaceae cyanobacterium
CATGGGGAGCAGTGTGAGATGTGTGCACCTTATCGCATAGCTGCACCTGGGCAATGGAGGTCGCCTGCAGACTTCCATCTTCGCCAGCTGTGCGCCGCTTTGTTGGTCGGCGGCGGGGTCAGCTGCTGCGTTGGTGTTGCCTCTGCTGAACGGAACACGCCAGCTGCGCTGATGGCCAGGCGAGGGCCGGCGGGGAGCCCTTCACCGACCTCACCAGCAGCTTCCTCTTCCAGCACCTCGCCATGACCCGCACGGGCAACGCCAAGATGCGGAGCGGGGCTGCCAACAGGACCAGGGATGCCGATGATCGGAACGGTGATCCTCTCGCCCTCTGCTGCCGCCATGCGCGAGCTGCTGCACTTCCCCACCCGCCGGGCCCAGGAGCTGGTGGATATCACAGATGCGGTCACGGGTGTGGCGCGGCGCAGCGGCATCAGCGATGGACTGGTGCACGTCTATGCGCAGGGCGCCACGGCTGCGGTGATGATCCAGGAGAACTGGGATGAGAGCGTCCAGGAGGACGTGATCGATTTCCTGGCCCGGCAGATCCCCAGGGGAGTGTGGAAGCACGACGCCCAGGACGGCAACGGCGACGCCCACCTCAAGGCCGGGCTGGTGGGGCCATCGGAGACGATTCCGCTGATCGACGGGCAACTGGGGCTGTCGCGCTGGCAGAACATCTTCTTCTGCGAGTTCGACGGGCCCCGCCGGCAGCGCTCGGTTGTGGTGACGGTGCTGGCTGATCGCTGAGCCCATCGGTGGGCCTGTCGGCGGCCGCCCCCCGCCCGGGTCAGGTCGGCAGCACCAGTGCTTCGGGATCGGGATGCTGACGACGGAACACGCGGTCATCCGCGGCTCTGCGGCAGGTGAGCAGAAACAACGGCATGTCGATCCCAAACGTTCTCTCAAACAGGGCAACCACGTCCCGGGTCTCCCCCAGTCCACAGGCGCGGATGGCTCGGCTCAGTCCCTGTCGCGGCTGATCCGTCAGGGCGGCGAACAGTTTGTTGAGGCGGTACTCCAGTAACGCTTCTGCTGGCGTCATGCCGCGAACCTGATCAAAGCTGAACACCAGACACTCGTCCGAGATGCCAAGCGCCTTCGCCATCTCAGCGAGGGCGTTGGACTGGCTGAAATGCTGCGCGAGATAACGCAGTCCCGCAGCCACGATCTGCATCGGACTGCCGCACCTGGCCTGGAGTTCATCCAGACTCCTGCTTCCAGCCCTGACCGAATGCGGTATCAGGCTCATTTCAACTTTCGTCATCCTTGTCGTCATCATCTTTGATCAGGCTCTGCACTCTTTCTCTCTGCCATCCATGTTCCGCAGGCAGACGACCGACAGCCAACGATTTAAACAAAATGGAGGAATCGGTAGTCACAACTGTTAAAGTGTTGTCTTTCGAGTCAAAACGAAACACCGCACACGAGGCTGAGATGTCATTCGGTGGTTTCCGTGTCCGTCCCGTCGCCGTGCCGCAGCTTGTCTCCAGGTCGCCCGTGTGACGGCTGCACGAACGTCCACAGCCTTGCTGTAGGGTGAAGGGGATTCAGCGACCACTCTTCGGCGGGTTTCTTCAACAGGCGGCGAGCTCCCAGGATTTCTCCACTCGGCCAGATACTTTCTTCAGGGCATTCAACGAATCGCGTTCATAAGTTTTTCTCATTTCATGACCATTTACGTGGGCAACCTCTCCTTCGATGCCGAAGTGGAGGACCTCCATCATCTGTTTGCCGAGTACGGCTCGGTGCGCAAGTGCACGCTTCCCCTCGACCGCGAGACCGGCCGTAAGCGTGGTTTCGCCTTTGTCGAATTGACAGAAGCCAATGACGAGACCAAGGCGATCGACGGTCTCCGGGATGTCGAGTGGATGGGCCGGATGATCCGGGTCAACAAGGCTGAGCCGCGTCCGACGGCCTCGACTGGCGGCGGCCGCTGGTGAGCTGAGACTCGGCTGTAGCAGCTTGCCCGGCTCTGACGGCCCAGCTTGATCGGGCGAAGGATGGGGCGAGATTGATGGGAACAGCCAGGAATGCCGGCGCCACTGCATGCGCACTGCCATCGGAAACCGGCCTGGCTGACCGGCAGGTGAGCGTCGGTCCCGCCTGATTCAGCAGTAAGGCTTGAGCGGCTGCAGGGCAGTGCCACCAGCCTCTGTCGATTCACGTTCAGCACCCAGAACCGTCAGGGGAACCTGCTTCTTGACGGCAAGCTGTCTGGCTTTGATTCGTTGGCAGGCCTTCTCGATGTCTGGCTTGCGGCTCATGAAGGCAGAGGCCAGCAGGATGGGTGCGATGCCGAGAAACAGTATTCCTTTCGTGAATCTGTTCATGGATCTGTGATACACACCCAGTTCAAGCCTGATGGGATACACAGATCTTTTCTGTTGCACAGACTACATGTCGCTGGTGGCCTGTGCGATGATTTCCTGGTCGATGGCTGGCGGACTCTGGGGATGTCTTGTTGGCATTGTGGTTGTCGACTTGGGTGTCTGCAATCGCTGCTGGGCTCTGCTCTCCCCGCCCGGCAGTCACGCAGCCTGACGTGGGTGGCGTGATTCCGTTCGCCTCCAACCTGCACGGCTGTCCGCTCCGCCATCGGCGGCTGACCGGCATGGGTCGAGCGCGTAGGAACAGTTGTGCCTGCAGATGCCGGGCTCACGCTTGTGAACCCAGCAGGCCCATCCCTACGCTGAAGCCAGGATTGTGGTGGTGGTGAACATGGAGCCTGGCAGCCTGCGGCAGGTTCTGGAATGGTCGACGGTGCTCCACTACTCGGTGGCGACCATCTGGTTCATCGCCTACCGCAGGCACCGACGCTGGTATCTGGCTCTGATCGAGCGCTGCTTTGGATTGCCCATGGCCGAGCTGGACGACAAGGTCTTTCTCCTGCTTGGCATCTACAAGATCGGCATCCTTCTGTTTTTCCTGATTCCCAGCATTGCTCTGCGCCTTGTCACCTGACTGCCCGTGTGCGGTGTGGTTGGGTGGCGATCACCGCTCCAGGCACCGGCCCGTTGGTCAGCAACTCGCCGCTGATCACCTCCACACCTGGGTGGCAGGATCCGGATTGACCACCCTGGCGCTCTCTGGACGTCTGCGTCCGTGACGGGATGCATGGGTGGAGGCGCGTGCTCATCGCTCCTCAGCACCCTCCGGGGCCTCAGGCACGAAGCGCTGGGCCTTGATCGTCAGCAGCCAGGCCACGGCAAAGCAGGCTGCCGGGATCCAGTGCTGGCGCAGCATCTCCACCACTGCAGCGGTGCTGGCACCGATGCGCAGGGCGTTGATGGAGAAGTGGCCCAGGCGGGCCAGCTGAGGTGAAGTCATCCCTGTTGATGCCCCTGGCCCGGATGCAACCCCCCAGAATGGCGACCCACCACTCCGGTGCCATGGCCCGTCTGGAAGCCCTGATCGCTCCCATCGCCGATGGCGAGCAGCTTCGCGGCGCCCTCGGCCGACTGGCGCGGGAGATGGGTGGCACGTTCACATGGCTGGATGGCCGCAACGCCTCGATCGCCCTGACGGCAGGCCCCCGGGCCCTGGCGGTGCAGGTGCTTCTGGAACTGCGTGACGGTACGGAACTTGGGGTGCTGCTGAGCAGTCGTGAGGGGATGGGCAACGGCGCACCGCTGAGCGGCGCGGTGCTGGAGCAGCTGCTGGCCGGCCTGCAGGTGGCGGCCCCAGGCGCACGGGTGCTGTTCCGGTCTGACCGCGACGGCCCGATCCGTCAGCTCTCCCGGGCCGGAGGGTTGGAACGTGGCCGTGAATGCCTGGCCGCCGGCTGCGACTGATCAGCGGCCCTGAAGGGGCCGCGGAATGACAGCGATGCCGGATGCCATGGCTCCGCACGTGGGTGTTGCGAACCTGTTCCCGGTGGCGCCTGGCTTCAGCAGAACGCGGCGCCCCGGGCGGACCGTGTCTACGGTGAAGCTCCGGGGTGTGGGTTGGATGGGAGTGGTCAATCGCTGCGCCGTCGGCGTCCGTGGCCGCGAACCCCTGCTGCGCTGGGCTGAGCAGCTGGATCCAGCGGGTCTGGAGGAGTTCGGAGCTGAGCCAACCCTGTACCTGATCCCCGAGTTCGACACGGACGACGAGCAGGAAGAGCTTCTGCGCGAGGCCTACGAGGTGATCTTCGAGCAGGAGCTCCAGAGCTGGAGCTCGGATCCATCGCTGTGGCCCCAGGAGCGCAGCTATGCGCTGTTCCGCGACTGGTTCGATGTGGTCATCTACCCCGTGATCGACGATCTGGTGGACGATGAGCTGCGCAACGAACTCACCGACGAGGAGCAGGCCCTGATCGAGGAGGCCCACCAACGGATCAGGCGCGAGGCAGGCGGGCAGGGGTTTGGCGGAGGACTCTGAGCAGCACTTCAACCAGCCGAGCCACCTTCGGCAGCAGCGCTACTCCCCCAGATGGTGCCTGCCCAGCAGATGCGCTGTTGGCTTACACAGGAAAGCCAAAGTCTGGCATTGCCGAGAGAACTTCTTCGACAATGAAGCCGGCAGCGAGGAGATTCGTTGATTCCGCAGGATGTAGGTTGTCAACAAAAGAAACTCCTGCCAGGGCGTCAACGCGATCAAAGACTCGAAATGAGTCGACAATTAGAACGTCAGGATTATCACGAAACGGACAATCGTACTTCCGTTCCAGGGTGCGATTGACTTTGCTGGCAACCATCCTGAAGAACTGCTTGGCTCCTCTGACAATCTGCTCGGAACTCTCGGCAATTGGTGCCTCGTCCAGAGGTGGTAGCCCTAGAACGACAATCTGATCCACGAGAGGGGATATTCTCTCTATGGCCCCTGTGATGTTGTCGATGATATCTGCTGCCAGCTCCCTGGCGTACTGTCTTCTGTTCGTGCTGCGCGCCAATGAACCCGTGGTAATGGCGTTCACCATATCGTTGCCACCTGCATTGATGATCGCATCAATCTC
>JBFLKL010000208.1:0-3644 GCA_040883175.1 Synechococcaceae cyanobacterium
CCACCACCCTCCTCGGGTCACGGAACGACGGTCTCGCCTCAGGCCCTCAGGGCGGCAGCCTCGCGGCTCCCCCAAGCGCAGCTCCAAACCTTACCACGGTGCGGCGTCATCCGCCGACCACCAGGCGGCGGAAGGTCTTCTTTCCGAGTTGCAGCACCTTTCCGTCCAGCTCCGTGGCGCTGGCGTATTCGCGGTTTGGATCGAGGAGCTTCTCGCCATCCAGGCGCACCCCGCCTGCCTGGATCTGACGTCGGGCCTCACTGCTGCTGGCACAGATGCCCAGCGCAGCGAGCAGGTAGAAGGCCTTCGCCGGGAAATTCACTGCGGCCAGAGAGGACGCCGGAACATCGGCTTCGGCGGCACCGCGGCCTGTGGCCCCCCCAACCAGCTTCGCCGCATCCGCCTGGGCCCGTCGGGCCGCCGACTCACCATGCCTCAGGCGGGTGATCTCCAGCGCCATGGCCTTCTGGCGCTCGCGGGGGTTCCGGGAAAGAGCGGCAAGGTCGAGATCGGTGAGCAACGTGACGTACGCATCCACCACCGCATCGGGCAGCTTTTCGAGCTTGGAGTACATCGAGAGGGGGTCTTCGTTCAGACCCACCGTGTTGCCGAGGCTCTTGCTCATCTTCTGCACCCCGTCGAGTCCCGGCAGGATCGGCAACAGCAGGCCGAACTGGGGGCACTGACCGAAGTGGCGCTGCAGGTCGCGGCCCATGGCCACGTTGAACTTCTGATCAGTGCCCCCCAGCTCCACATCAGCCCGCACCTGCACCGAGTCGTAGCCCTGGAGCAGTGGGTAGAGAAATTCATGCAGGGAGATGGGGGTGCCGGATCCGTAGCGCCTGGCGAAGTCCTCCTTGGCGAGCATCTGGCCCACCGTGCTGATCCCCATCAGCTCGATCACGCGTGGCAGGTCGAGGGGGGCCAGCCACTCACTGTTGCGGCGCACTTCCAGGCGCCCGGGGGTGCGGAAATCCAGCAGGGCCCGCGCGGGATCCTGGCCCTCGCCCAGCTGGGCAAGGTAGGTGGAGGCGTTGGCCTCCACCGCCTCCGCACTGAGCTGCACCCGGGTGTCGCTCTTGCCGGTGGGATCACCGATGCGGGCGGTGAAGTCGCCGATGATCAGCACCGCGGTGTGACCAGCATCCTGAAAGGCACGCAACTTGCGGAACAGCAGCGAGTGCCCCAGGTGAATGTCAGAGCCGGTGGGATCGATGCCGAGCTTGATCCGCAGAGGGCGGTTGTGGACCTGGGCTTCGGCGAGACGAGCGGCGAGGCACTGGTGGGGATCCGAACCCAGTTCAACTGCCCCAGGGCCCATGCCGCCGGGAAAGAGATCGGCCAC
Organism: Synechococcaceae cyanobacterium; assembly: GCA_040883175.1. Lineage (GTDB taxonomy): Bacteria > Cyanobacteriota > Cyanobacteriia > PCC-6307 > Cyanobiaceae > NIES-981. Next base: position 1,346 of record JBFLKL010000208.1, read on the forward strand.
GCCGCGGGTGAGCCAGCTGGGCAGTGGTCCCAGAGCGGAATCCAGTTCTGCAGTCATGGCCCCAGCTGGGATGGCATCGGCCAGTGATGGTAGGGAGCCGCTCCGGCAGCTCTCAGGCTTCAGCAGTTCTCAGGGCTGCTTGTCGAGTTCGCTCTTCATGCGCTCGAGGGTCTGGTGCATCTGATTGAACATCATGTCGGGCGTAAGGCCGAACTGCCCCAGCTGGGTACGCAGCTGTTCAACCGTGAGCTTGGCCTGAAAATCCTCAGACAACTCAAATCGCTTCATGAATACTCGATAGCGCTCCATGACATCTTCCATGCGCGCGATGTAAAGCTTCTTGCCCTCACGGTCGAATTTTCCATACTCACTGCCCAGCTGCATCAACTGCTGGTAGTCGCCGAACAGGCGCCGCGCCTCGTCCTGAACGATATCGGAGTCGAAAAAGGCCATTGCGGTGGCACCTGGATCGCACAGGACCTGATTCTGAACAACGAAGCGGCCGGAAGCGACGTGGCAGCGGGTGTGGAAAGGCGTAAAGGTTCGTACTGGGTCGCTGACGCTCTGAGCTCTCCCGCCCAGCCTGGCTGAAGGCCCTGATCGCAACGTGGCCCATGGATTTGACATCGATGCTGGCCCAGCTGGAGGCCAACGTCGCCCGCAGCCGCGAGTTGCTCCGGGATGCGCGAGTGGTGCTCTGCCTCGGCAACCGGGCCCTGCTCACCCTGCTGGGCCAGCCGGCCCGGCGATCCTCCCACTTGCTGGCGGCCGTCACCACCGCCCGAGAAGCAGCTGCTGCCGTGGCCGCGGGGAAGCCAACCATTCTGGTGATCAGCGATGTGCTGGAACAAGGTGACGGCATCGAGACAGCGATCGCCCTCAAAGCCCAGAACCCTGAACTGCGGGTGCTGCTGCTCCTGAACCGGGAGCATCGGCTGCATGCCATCCGCAGGGCCATCGAGGCGGACTGCGATGGCCTCGTGCTGGAGTCCAGCTTCGGATCCGGTGCGTTGCTGGCAGCCCTGCACGTGGTCAGTGGCGGTGGCATCTACATCGATCGCCCCCTGCGCCGGGAATTCCGGCGGGGACACGAGCGGGGAGGACCACGTCAGGCCCTGAGTGAACGGGAGTTGCAGGTGCTCAGCCTGGTGGCCGCAGGGGAGACCAATGCCGAGATCGGCAGGGCACTCTTCCTGTCCACGGACACGGTGAAGACCCACCTCGGCAACCTGCTCGACAAACTGCCAGCCAGGGATCGCACCCATGCCGCAGTCCTGGGGCTGCGCTGGGGGCTGATCGACTGGCCTGAGGTCGAGCCCAGCCGCTAATTTCGGCTGGCAGCAGCCCGCGGACACGCACACCATGGCCAGGCGCCACTGGCTGGATCCCCTGGCGCGTCGCCTGCTGATCGCCAGCGGCCAGCTGCCGGCAGCGGAGCAACAGCCCTGCACAGACACTGACACCGACAGGCACGAAGGGGAGATCGATCGCGAGCTGCTGGCGCTGAAACTGCGTCACGACCCTTCGTGCCCTCTCCGCAATGGGGAGGAGGTGAGCCACGCCGCCGCCCTGGGCTGGCGGCTGGATGTGAACAGGGCCAGCGCCGCTGACTGGAGTCGGCTTCCTGGAATCCAGAGCGAACAGGTGGATCTGCTGATGCGCCTGCAGGCCGGCGGCGTGCAGCTGAGCGGTGCGGAGGATCTGCAGCGGCTGCTGGACCTGAGCGCTTCCCAGCTGCAGAGCTGGCTGCCGGTGCTGCTGTTCCGCTGGTACGGCGAGCCTGCCGCACCGGCACCTGCCGCCGTGCGAATCGATCTCAACAGGGCCGTGGCCAGCCAGCTGGAACGGCTGGGCCTGTCCGCTGAGCGCCGTCAGAGGCTGCTGCGGGAGCGGGCGCGCCGACCCTTCCGCGATCTGGCCGACCTGCAGCAACGGCTCCACCTGCCCGCCGATCTGGTGGAGAACTGGATCGGCAAGGTGACCTTCAGCGACAGCCAGGCCGGACCGGAGCTGCCCCCGGCCCGTCGCCCCGCCTGACGCTGGCGTTGCCATGAATGGATCACGGCAGGGCGACCTGTTCACCACGGCTTCGGACCTGGCGGCAGCGGCGGTGGGCGGCGTGGAGCTGCCGCTGCTCCGGCATCAGCTCCAGGAGTGGCAGCGGGCTCTGGCCCGCCACCAGACACCCCTGTTCGCAGGCACCGGCGAGGCGGTTCAGCAGGTGGGGCTGTTCGAGGCACTGGAAACCTCCCCGCCAGCCCTGAGTCCGGACACCATCAATCCCCTGCAGCTGCGGGCC
>JBFLKL010000023.1:0-15377 GCA_040883175.1 Synechococcaceae cyanobacterium
CCACACCTGGCCCGCCCCCCCCGCCGCGGGGCGCCCGCGCGCCCCGGGGGGCTGCACCCAGGCCGGCCGCGAGGGAACGGCCACCACCCGGGGCAGGGAGGGCGGCTGGTCCGCCAGCACGGACGACGACGAGCCCAGGGCGGCGGCGAGGAGCACCAGCAACGCCCCCCTCCCGAGAGAGCCGGCGGACCGGGGCCGGCAGCGGGCAACGGGGGGCGCGATCGGCATGGTTCAGCTCAGGGGACAGGAGGCCAGCGGCCGGGGTCAAGCCGCAGACCGCCTTCAGACCTCACGGTGCACTGACCCGACCCTGGGCGATCGATCAGCGCACCGCACCAACCTGCCTGGGAATCGAAACACACCCTCGTGCAGCACGACGGATTCGCTCGCCCTGGCCGGGGCGATCAGCACCTCGCGGATCCCCCTACATTCACAGGCGTCATTCACAGCCGGATGACACGATCGGCTGACCCGCCCCCTGGCTCCATGGTGCTCGCCGATCCCACCCGCAGCGATCGGCCCAGCCCAGCCCAGCCCGCCGCCGCGGCCGACACCTGGAGCGCCGCCGACGGCGCCAGCCTCTACGGCCTTGATCGCTGGGGCGATCCCTACTTCTCGGTCAGCGACCGCGGCCATGTCATGGTGCAGCCGCGGGGGGACCACGGCGGCTCGCTCGATCTGGTGGAGCTGGTGGAGCAGCTGCAGGGCCGCGACCTGAGCCTGCCCCTGCTGATCCGCTTCGACGACATCCTCGAGGACCGGCTGGAGCGGCTGCACGCCGCCTTCGCACGCGCCATCGCCCAGTACGGCTACCCCGGCCGTTACCAGGGCGTGTTCCCGGTGAAGTGCAACCAGCAGCGCCACGTGGTGGAGCAGCTGGTGGAGAGCGGCCGGCGCTGGCACTTCGGACTGGAGGCCGGCAGCAAGGCCGAGCTGCTGATCGCCCTGTCGCTGCTCGACGACCCCGATGCCCTGCTGATCTGCAACGGCTACAAGGACCGTCGCTACATCGAGACGGCGATCCTGGCCCGCCAGCTGGGGCGGCAGCCGGTGGTGGTGATCGAGCAGGCCGACGAGGTGCCGCGGATCATCGCCGCCAGCCAGGCGCTGGGGGCCGCCCCGCTGATCGGCATCCGCGCCAAGCTGGCCACCCGCAGCACCGGCCGCTGGGGCAGTTCGGTGGGCGAGCGGGCCAAGTTCGGCCTCTCGGTGCCGGATCTGCTGGCCTGCGTGGAGTCCCTGCGGCAGGCCGGGCTGCTGGACGACCTGCGGCTGCTGCACTTCCACATCGGCAGCCAGATCAACGACATCGCCGTGCTCAAGGACGCCCTCCAGGAAGCCGGCCGGATCTACGTGGAGCTCACCCGGCTGGGGGCGCCGATGGGCTACCTCGACGTGGGCGGCGGCCTGGGGGTGGACTACGACGGCAGTCGCACCGCCAGCGCCGCCTCCAAGAACTACTCACTGCAGAACTACGCCAACGACGTGGTGGCCACGGTGCGCGAGTGCTGCGAGCCCCATGGCGTCACGCCACCCGCCCTGGTGAGCGAAAGCGGCCGGGCGATCGCCAGCCACTTCTCGGTGCTGGTGTTCAACGTGCTGGGCAGCGCCTCCCTGGCCGGGACGGTGCCGGAGGCGCAGCAGGAGGAGGCCCTGATCCTGCGCAACCTGCGCGACACCCTGCGGACGATCGAGGGCTGGTCGGCGCGGGGCCCCGAGGCGGGCAGCGGCGTTCTGGAGCACCTGCAGGAGGCCTGGAACGACGCCCTCAAGTTCCGCGACGACGCCCTGGCGGCCTTCAGGCTCGGCTACCTCAGCCTGCCGGAGCGGGGACGGGCCGAGCAGCTCACCTGGGCCTGCTGCCAGGCGATCGCCCGGCACCTGGCGGCGCAGCCCGCGGATGCAGCGGTGCCCGAGGAGCTGCGCGCCCTGCCGGCCGTGCTGGCCGGCACCTACTACGCCAACCTGTCGGTGTTCCGCTCTGCGCCCGACACCTGGGCGATCGATCAGCTGTTCCCGGTGCTGCCTCTGCAGCGCCTCAACGAGCGGCCCCTGCGGCTGGGCAGCTTCGCCGACCTCACCTGCGACTCCGACGGCAAGCTGGCGCGCTTCATTGACCGCGGTCAGGTCAAGCCGCTGCTGGAGCTGCATGACCTGCGGAGCGGTGAGCCCTACTGGATGGGGCTGTTCCTCGGCGGCGCCTACCAGGAGGTGATGGGCAACCTGCACAACCTGTTCGGCAGCACGAATGCGGTGCACATCCGCCTGGCGGCAGGCGGGGGCTATCAGGTGGACCACGTGGTGCGGGGTGACACCAACGCTGAGGTGCTGCAGGCGATGGAACACGACCCCGTGTTGCTGCTGGAACGGCTGCGGGTTGCCAGCGAGGCTGCGATCGCCAGCGGCAGGCTGGGCATCGGCGACGCCAGGCGGCTGATGGCCCACCTCAGATCGAGCCTGGAGCAGACGACCTATCTCGAGGATGAATGAGATCGCCAGGGCCTCGCCGTGAACCCGGGCTGGGGCCGACTCACACCAGGCGCACCAGACCCGAGGCGCCCAGCCAGCCGTTGGACACCATCAGCAGCACCCACACAACCTTGCAGCCCATGTGCAGCAGCTGATCAACGCCCAGGCTGTAACGGTGGCGACATTTGCCGTAGTCGATCAGCATGTGCACCACCCATTCCGCCAGGCCCACCCAGACCACCCCGGTGAGCACGGCCACAAGCAGACCATGAATGGCGGCATGAGACGCCAACCACCATTGCCAGGGCAGGGTGTGATCCTTGCCCCGGCACTTCTCCTGGGCCATGCGATCGCTCTGCAGACCGAAGTCGGCCAGGAAATGGCCCATGGCCAGCAGAAGGAACACCTGGACCCCAGCCTGGAGGACAACGCCGGGGGAGGACATCAGCCAGTGGCTCTGTGTGAGTATTTTGCCCCATCGTCGACGTTGATGCCTTGTCTGCCCTGGGGGCAGCCGTCCCGTCGAGACGCGAGCGGCTGCACGGCCCTTGCCGATCAACGGGCGCAGAACCGAGCCAGCAGCTGAAGCCGATCGATGGGCTGGGGAAGCTCGTCAGGATCGAAGCTCGGGGCTGCCGCCACATCCCGCTGGGCCGCGGCCAGGGGCACAGGCCGGAAGGGTGACTGGATCTGCACCTGCAACGGGGCAGGATTGCCCACCCCGATCACCTCGGCCATCTCCCGGGCCTGGGCCAGGGCGTCCTGATAGGCGGCCCGCAGCAGCTGGCGCCTCACCACCGCGACGTCGGCGTCATCAGCCACGGCGCTCACCGGCGCCAGGCGCACGCCCGCCAGGCCGCCAACCTCCCGCACCAGGGCCTGGAAACGGGCCGGCTGCAGCTCGCCGCTCACCCGCAGGCTGGCGTACGCCCGCGGCGCGCGCCCACGCTCCTCCGGCCGCATGAACGTGGAGGGGGAGGTGACATCCAGCTCCTGGACATCGAGGCGCTGCAGTGCTGAGCGCACAGCGGCCAGCCGCTGCTGCAGCAGGCCGAGGGCCTCATCCGTCGAGGCCGCCTCGGCCTCCAGAGCCAGGGAGAGGCGCAGACGCTGGATCGGGCGTCTCTGCTCGGCACTGCCCTGGGCTTCGAGCAGGGTGCCGTCACAGCGCAGCTGCACATCCTGGGCGACTGCGGGCGCCGGGCCGTGCACGACACCACAGAGGCTGCCGATCAGCGCCAGCAGGGGCGGCCAGGAACGGGAACGCAACATGACGGAGAGCCGGACTCTGACCTCGACACCTCGATCGGCGGCCCGATCAGAGGCAGGACAGCAGGTGTCTATCACCGAATCCGGCAGGGCCAACTAACCTTCGGCCGGGCTTAACTCCGGCTGCGCAGTCGAGGCCGCGCAATCGACCGACAACCCTGATCGATCGATGATCGTTCGACCGCCAGGCCCATTCTCATTCGCTGACCGGTTGCCACTGCGATGCCACTGCCGCAGGTCTGGCTCACCGCCATCACGTTCCTGGCCCTGCTGCTGCCACTTCAGCAGCTCACGCGCCGCCTGAGGCTGCCCGATCTGCCCGTGCTGCTGGCGGGGGCGGCGCTGCTGGCCTGGGGCCTGGTGCGATCGCTGCCGGAGGGTATCCCGCCCAGCGCCTACCGCACCTGGATCCTGCTCGCCGATGAGCTGCTGTTCAGCTATCTGGGACTCCGGCTGCTCCTCTGGATCACCCTGGAACTGCCCCCGGCCCTGGGCTGGCGCAAACCGCAGCCGCAGATCCTGGTGCAGCTGCTGATGCTCGGGGGATCGGCCATCGCCACGGTGATCGTGCTGCGGGAGCTGGCCCGGTTCGATGTGGTCGGCCTGGTGACCACATCGGCCGTGCTCACGGCGGTGCTCGGCCTGGCGGCCCAGGAACCCCTGAAGGATCTCTTCGCCGGGCTGGAGCTGCAGCTCGACGATGTGTTCCAGGTGGGCGACTTCATCGAAGTGGACCAGACCCACCGGGGTGTGGTGGTGTCGGTGGACTGGCATGACACCAGCCTGCGGGACATGACCGGCGCGCTGGTGGTGGTCCCCAACACGACGGTGACCGAGGCGGTGGTGAAGAACTTCGGCCGCTTCGGCTACATGGGCAACCGGTTCCATGTGGGCCTGGACTACGCCCTGCCCACAGCCCAGGCCTGCGCCCTGGTGCACGACGTGCTGAAGCGCCATCCCCGGGTCCTGGAGGATCCGGCGCCCGTGGTGCTGGTGGAACGGTTCGACGAGAGTTCCATCAGCTACGCCATTCTGGTGTACCAGCATCCCGGGGGTGAACTGGACCTGCTGCAGCTCCGCAGTGAGCTGCTGAGTCAGATCTGGTATGCCCTCGAACGGGCCGGCCAGAGCGTGCCCTACCCGGTCCGGGAACTGCGGCCCAAACGTCCGCCTGTGGACGGCAACCATCCCGCCCGCCTGGCCGCCGACCAGCGCATCAGCCTGCTGGCGCAGAATCCCCTGTTCTGCCATCTCAGCGACGGGGAGATCTCCACCCTGGCTCGCCAGGCCCGCTGCCTGCGCTTCTCACCGGGTGAAGTGGTGGTTCAGGAGGGCGATCCCGGCGATTCCCTCTACCAGCTGGTGATCGGACGGGTGGAGGTGCGCAAGCAGCAGGCCGGCCGCGGCTCCGTGACGGTGGCAAACCTGAACCCCGGCGACATCTTCGGGGAGATGTCACTGCTCACGGACAGTCCGCGCAGCGCCAGTGTGCTGGCCACCAGCGAATGCATGCTGCTGGAGGTGGCGCAACAGCACATCGCTCCTCTGATCCGGGGCAATCCAAGCCTGATGGAGGAACTGGCGCGGCTGGTCACCGCCCGACGCCATCAGCTCGAGGGTCTGACCGCCGATGCGGCGATCGCCCAGGAGAATCATCTGCTGAAACGGATGAAGCAGCTGTTCGGCAGCCGGATCTGGTGACGAAGCTCCGCTGATCCGCTCCGCTGCGTGGATGGTGTCCGCCGGCGTCAGCGGCAGTTGGCAATGGAGTCCTGAATCCGTTCAGCAACCTCGGGGGGCAGCTCGAGCTTGTCATCGGTGAAGCGATTCACGGCCGCCAACAGCTGGGTGCGGCTCAGGGTGGCCTGACGCTGGAATTCACCCTGGAGGTTGAACTGGGCCACCTCACAGCCACAGATGTAGGTGGTGCGGCCGCTGGGATCGGCATCGACCACGGGAATCGAGCTGGTGGTGGACGTTGAGGTCGAAGCCGACGCAGGGGCGGGCGCAGGCGCCGCAGCGCCCTCGGCGGGGGAGGGCCGGCTCAGGCGCTGCTCCTCGTAGCCCCCCGGCTCATCCACATAGGCCACACCCTCGAGGGTGATGACGTTGTAGGAGTCACTCTCGCGCTGCAGGATGGTGGTGGTGGCACGGACCCCAAGCACCTTGGTGCCGAGACAGGTCTTCTGAGGGCCACTGACCAGCACCGCTCCCCGATCGAGCCGCAGACACTGGCTGCCCACGTTGAGCACGCTCGAGCGGCCCATGAACCCAACCGTGCGGCCGTCAAAGACCAGCTCGGCACGGCTGCGGCCGGTGCGCAGCTGCTGGCCGGAACGGGCGACGCTGCCTGGCTTGGCGGTGCGCCCGTCGATGAACACTTCTCGCCCGTCGATCACACGCTTGACCTGGGCGGACTGGATCACCGCCGCACGGGCGGGAGCGGCAACCGCGAGCATGGCCGTGGCCAGGGCGCCTGCCAGGACGACGGAACCAGGGTGGCTGAGCCGGAAACCGCGGCACCGAGCAGCAGACCACCCAACAGGGGACCACCGAACAGGAGACCACCGAACAGGAGACCACCGAACAGGAGACAGTGCAACGGTGGCGCGCAGGAACCGAGTGCGCATGTCAGGGGCCAGCCCAGGAGCAATGCAGGGAATCCTAGGCGGCCTGCTCGCCGCTGACATCGTCGTCATGGCGTCCGGTGACGGCGAAGATGTCCTGGGTGCCCTGACCGCGGATCTCGAAGTCGCCCAGTTTCCGGATGATCCACTCGTCCCGGGCCTTGCCGGCCACGACCCTGTTCACCACCACGCCACTGCTCTCCTGCTTGGCCACCGACTCCAGGCGACTGGCCATGTTCACGGTATCGCCGATCATGGTGTAGTCCATGCGGCTCGCGCAGCCGATGTTGCCGCTGATCACGGGGCCGCCGCAGAGCACCAACACGTGCTCCCAGGGTTCCCGGCCCTCGGAGATCCAGCGTTGATTCAGCTCGGCGAAGGCACCCTGAACCTCGGTGACGGCCTCGAGCGCCGCCTGCACCTCTTCCTCGAGACCCCGGCTCAGAGGAACGCCGAACACCGCCAGCACCGCATCGCCCATGTACTTGTCGATCGTGGCGCCATGGCGCTGGAGCACACCCACCAGGACGGCGAAATACTCGTTCAACTGAGCCACCAGTTCGCTGGCCCGGCCCTCCTGGCTCATGCGGGTGGTGCGCTGGGTGAAGCCGCGCACGTCGCAAAGAAACACCACCACCTCCGACACCCGCCCGCCCAGGAGCTCATCGGCTTCCTCGGGCTGGCTGGCGATCTGGGCCGCCACGGCCGGAGACAGATAGCGCTCGAGCATGCGCCGCAGGCGCAGCCGGTTGAGCTGCAGGCGCACCGTGGCCTCCCCCGCGCTCACCAGGCCCGTGGCAAGGGTGATGCCCGACACACCCACCAGCACGATGCCCATGCCCTGGGAACTCATCAGGATCAGGGCCACCAGGAACATCAACCCGGCGATCAGCGCCAGGGCGCCCAGGCGCACCTGGGGTCGCTCCCAGCGCGTCGAGAGCAGACCGAGCAGCAGCACCCCCAGGCCGAGCAACGGTGCCCACAGCGGTGAGGAGAAGGGCACGAACAGGGCCCGCCCCTCGATTCGGTTGGCGATCTCGGCCGCGTGGATCTCCACCCCAGGCATTCCCTCCGCCCCAGCGAAGGCCGTGCGATGGATGTCCTGCAACACGCCGGCCGTGGGGCCGACCAGCACCACCTGGCCATTGAGGTCACCCCGCTCCAGCAACCGCTCGAAGCTGGCCGTCTCCAGCACCTCCCAGATGGAGATCGTGGGGATGGTGCGGGCGGGTCCGTAGGGTTCGACCAGGGGTCGCCAGGAGGCCGCCAGGCGCGGTGGAGGACGATCCTCGAGTTCGCCCTTCTCCATGAGCCGATCCGCCAGGCCGGGAGGCACATCCAGCACGCCGCTCTGGCGCAGCTGTTCGGCGTAGGTGGTGGGCCGGAGGCGGATATAGCCGTCAGGATCCTGAAGTGCATTCAGCAGACCGGAACTGGCCGCACCGGCAGCCGCGCTGAGCTGGTCGATCGGACTGCTGAGGGTGAGCCCCCCCACCCGGCCGCGGCTCTCGAACACCTGGGCCCCGAGCACCACCCTGCCCTGATGGCGGCTGAGGGCCCGCGCGAAGCGCGCATCGTCCTCGGCGCCGTGGCTGCTGGGGCCATCGAAGAGAAGGTCGAAGCCCACCGCCAGCGCACCTGCGGCGAACAGTCGGTCCAGCAGGCGGTCGTAGATGGCGCGCGGCCAGGGCCAGCTGACCAGACGACGCAGTTCGGGATCCGCACTGAGATCGGAGTTGGCACCCTGGACGAGGCTGTAGTCATCGATGGCGACGATGACCACCCCATCCGGTGGCTGTCTGGGCCCCCGCAACTCCTGGGTGCGGGTGGCCACCATCAGCTGCCACTGGTCGTAGGTGTTGGCGAACAGGGCGAACCCCACCGTGCAGGCGGAGGCCCAGACCACGAACACCAGGTGGCTGCGAAGCCAGCGCAGCGGGCGGACGTGGATCACGGGAGGTGCCTGCTGAAGAACAAGAAAGAGTCCAGGTCGAACACCTGGCCCGGCTCAGGATCCCAGCGCCGATCCCACAGCCATTCTGTCGCGGCCACTACGCCTGACCCGGGCCCGGAGCCCCGGAGAGGGCGGCCCGCAGCTGCTGGCCGGCCTGCGCCAGAGCCCCATCCAGGGCCGCGCCGTCACGGCCGCCGGCCTGGGCCAGGTTGGGCCGACCGCCGCCGCCGCCGCCGCAGGCCCTGGCCACACCCCCGATGAAGGCGCCGGCTTTCGGGCCTGCGGCGATCACCGCCTTGCCGAAGGCCGCCACCAGGATCACCTTGCCCAGGTCGGCCGGATCGGGCAGGCCGCCAAGCACCACCGCGGCGCCGTCGCCGAGCTGGTCGGCCAGCCCCTGGGCGGCGCTCTGGAGGCCGGCCCCATCGACGCCATCGAGGCGGGCAACCAGCAGCTGGAAAGTCTGGCCATCGGCACCCGCACCTGACGTTGGCACCACCGCCTCGGCGCGGGCAGCCAGTGTTGACGCCCTGGCCGCCGCCAGATCAGCGCGGGCCGCCGCCAGAGCCTTCTGGCTGGCCCTGAGATCGTCGGCCAGCTGGGCCACCCGCTCCACGATCTCTCCGGGCTGGGCCCTGAAGCGCTCGGCCAGGGGTTTCACCACCGCCTCGCGCTCCCTGAGGTAGGCCAGCACCGCCGGACCGGCCACCGCCTCGATGCGGCGGATGCCGGCGGCCACGCCGCTCTCACTGATGATCTTGAACACACCGATCTCGGCGGTGTTGGCCACATGGGTGCCGCCGCAGAGCTCCATGGACACGCCGGGCACATCCACCACCCGCACCACATCGGCGTACTTCTCACCGAACATCGCCACCGCCCCGGCGGCCCTGGCCTGCTCGATCGCCATCTCCTGCACCTCAAGCGTGTGCGCCTCGCTGATCCAGCCGTTGATCAGCGCCTCGATCTGCTCCAGCTCGTCAGGGGTGACGGCTCGGGGGCAGTGGAAGTCGAAGCGCAGGCGATCGAAATCCACCAGCGAGCCGGCCTGGCCGATGCCCGGATCCACCACCTGCTTGAGGGCCGCCTGCAGCAGGTGGGTGGCCGTGTGGTTGGCCTGGGCGCGGCGGCGGCAGGCGGCGTCCACCCGGGCTGTGAGCAGGTCGCCCACGGCGATCTGGCCCCGCTCCACCCGGCCGCTGTGCACGAACACGGAGCGGTTGCGGGACACGCCCTCGATGCTCACGATCACGCCCGCATCGACACTGGTCTGGTCGCCCCCCCCCAGCAGCACACCGCGGTCACCCACCTGGCCGCCCCCCTCGCCGTAGAAGGGCGTGGAATCCAGCACCAGCTGCACGCTGTCGCCGGCGGCGGCCCGCTCGGCGGGCTCGCCGTTCACCACCAGGGCCAGCACGCAGCTGGGGTGCTCCAGGGCCTCATAGCCCTTGAAGGCAGTGGCCTCGGCGCTGGCAGCCACCTGATCGATCGCCTCCTGCAGGGTGAGGTCGATGCTCACCGCCGCGGCCTTGGCGCGCTGGCGCTGCTGCTCCATCGCCGCCTCGAAACCGGCGGTGTCCACCGTGAGACCGTGCTCCTCGGCGATCTCCTCGGTGAGCTCCAGCGGGAAGCCGTAGGTGTCGTAGAGCTCGAAGGCCTGGGCGCCACTGATCTGCTTGGGCTGGTCGGCCAGCACCTCGGCCAGCAGTTTTTCACCGCGTTCCAGGGTTTCCAGGAAGCGGGCCTCCTCGCGCGCCAGTTCAGCCAGGATCACGGCGCGGCGCTCGCTCAGCTGCGGGTAGGCCCCCTGCATCAGGGCGATCGACGCCTCGCCCATCGCCGTGAGGAAGGGCTTGCCGATGCCGAGCAGCCGGCCGTGGCGCACCACCCGGCGCAGCAGCCGGCGCAGGATGTAGCCGCGCCCCAGGTTGCTGGCGGTGACGCCATCGCAGATCAGCTGGGTGATGGCGCGGGAGTGGTCGCCGATCACCTTCAGGCTTGTCTTGCCCTTCGCATCGAGGGCGCGGTACTCCACACCGGCCAGCGCTGCTGCCGTCTGGATCAGGGGGTAGATGAGATCGGTCTCGTAGTTGTTGGGCACCCCCTGCAGGATCTGGGCCATGCGCTCCAGGCCCATGCCGGTGTCGATGTTGCGGTTGGCCAGCGGCGTGAGGGTGCCCTCCGCGTCGCGGTTGTACTGCATGAACACCAGGTTGTAGAACTCGATGAAGCGCGAGTCGTCCTCCAGATCGATGCCGTCGTCACCGAGTTCAGGTTTGAAGTCGTAGTAGATCTCGGAGCAGGGGCCGCAGGGGCCTGTGGGACCCGAGGCCCAGAAGTTGTCGGCCTCATCCATGCGGATGATCCGGCTGGGATTCACACCCACCACGTCGCGCCAGATGGCCTCGGCTTCGTCATCGTCGCGGAACACGCTCACCACCAGGTTCTTCGGCGAGAGCCCGTACACCTCGGTGCTCAGCTCCCAGGCCCACCGGATCGCCTGCTCCTTGAAGTAGTCGCCGAAGGAGAAGTTGCCGAGCATCTCGAAGAAGGTGTGATGCCGCGCCGTGCGGCCCACGTTCTCGATGTCGTTGGTGCGGATGCACTTCTGGGCGCTGGTGGCCCGCGGAGCCGGCCGCTCCGCCTGGCCGAGGAACACCGGCTTGAACGGCAGCATGCCGGCGATGGTGAGCAGCACCGTGGGGTCGTCCGGCACCAGCGAGGCGCTGGCCATGCGCCTGTGGCCCCGCTGCCCGTAGAAATCGAGGAAGGCCGCGCGGATCTCGTCGCCGCTGCGGGGGTGCAGGGAGGGCTGACCCGAGGCCTGGGGAGAGGAAGGGGCAGCGGCCATGGCGGAACGGGGGCGGATCCTTGCAAGGCATGATGGCTCAGCGCCTCAGTAGTGCTCCATCAGGGTGAGCTGAACGCTGGTCTGGCTGAGTTTTGTGCCCATGTCGCAGGTGAGGGCCTTGAGCAGGGAGATCACCACCTGTGGGTGGCTGTGGCTGAGGGCATCGAAATCATCCCGATGCAACACCCAGCATGCCCCCGCTTCTGTGGCGACGATGTCGGCCGTGCGCGGGTTCTGAGCGATGAAACCGATCTCGCCGAAACAGAGCCCCGCGCCGAAGGTGGCCAACCGGGTGGAGTGGTGCACCCCATCGCCACTGCTGATCTTGAGAGCGATGTCGAAGGATCCGGACTGAACCAGAAAAAGCTCGTCGCCAGGGTCCCCACCACGGATGACGACGTCACCGGATTCAAACAATCTAAAGCTCATCCGCTCGGCCAGCACCAGGCGATGCTCATCGGGGAGCTGGCCCAGAAAGCCCGGATACCGGGGATCGGCCAAAACCGTCGCAGTCGCGGGGGGTACCTCCGTGTCGTACAACGACAGCAGCATCTCCTCAGCCGCCTCGAGGGCTGAATCGAGATGCTCATAGGCTTCGACACGCTCAGTGATCCTCCAGTCAGGCATGCTGACCATGGGCAGCCTGCCGGCACGGGAGAGGAGAATATCCACCCCCTTGTCCTCCATGGAACAGAGCTGGCGATCCAGGAGGCCGGAGGATTCCACCGGGCATTCCGTGACATGGGCCAGATCGAGAATCAGAATGCGCACCTTGCCCGAAAGCTTCGCCAACTCTGCGGCCATCTGCTCGATTCCACCGAAATCAAGCACTCCCTGGACATGAATGATCTGCACTTCGTCGCGATGGGGCTCCAGGATCCGCAACTCCCGATCGCTGCGCCAGCGCCGTGACGTTCGCTGGGATCCCAGGTAAGAACGCCGGATGGTGGCATCCACTTGGTAGTATTGATTGAACAGGCTTAGCCCTACCCCTCTTGAGAGCTGCCGGCACACAGCTACGCCACGCACGCTGTTGCCGAAGCTGTCGAGCGGAGGGGAGTAGGTGGCGATGCCGAGCCGCCCCGGAATGACAGCCATAACTCCACCCGCCACGCCACTCTTGGCCGGAATACCCACATCATGGAGCCACTGGCCGGCAAAGTCGTACATGCCGCAGGTCCCCATCAGGGCCAGAACCCGCACCGTGATCTCCGGGGAAATGGCCTGACCGCCGGTGAAGGGATTGCGCCCTTGGCAAGCCAGCGTCGTGGCCATCACCGCAAGGTCTCGACATGTGACGGAGATGGCACACTGGCGGAAGTAGAGATCCAGTGCCGGCTCCGGATCAGATTCAATGATGTTGAAATTACGAAGCAGATGGCCGATGGCCCGGTTGCGGTGGCCGGTCTCTTTCTCTGATCTATAAACATCGAGATTGATGCTCAGCCGCCGTCCGGCCAGCTGCTCGAAATAATCAAGCAATTGATCTTCGGAATCTCCAGGGAACGCATCACAGATCTGGGCCGATGCAGCGATGGCACCGGCATTGATCATGGGATTGCGCGGTTTTCCCGACTCCGGATCGAGGCTGATGGCGTTGAACGCATCACCAGAGGGCTCCACATCGATCTTGCTGGCCATGAACTCCAGGGAGAGCAGCTTCAATGCCAGCGCATAGATGAACGGCTTCGAAATTGATTGGATGGTGAACTCCTTTCTCGTTGCACCAACCTCATAGATTCTGCCACCCGGGGTGGCGATCACGATGCCGAAATCGTCAGGGCAAGCCTTGGCCAACTCAGGTATGTAGTCGGCCACCCGGCCTTCATTCAAGCCGGAATAAGAGTGGTACAGCTCTTCCAGCAGCTCCTGAATCACGTTGGCACTACACTCGTGAGCCTGCACGGTCATAGGCTCGCCAGGGCTGTCGCGGATTAATTATCAAACCCTGGAAGACCCAGATTTCTGTAGGAATTGCTACACCGGCTTCGAAAGGACTTGAAGGCCATGTGGCGACGGCTGGCTGCACCACAACTCCTTCGCAGCAATCACCCCGGTCTGGCTAGTCCCCGGAACAGAAGGCACGGGCACAATCTGTGGTGATCCAGGGCGTCCTGGCTATGGCCACCCCAGGAGTCGAGCAGCCCGGCCTGGCGTCGCACAGAACGGCCAGGGCCTCGGGCGAGTCCAGGTGAGGAACGCAGTGCTCGGCTCTCAGCCATGGATCGACGCTGCAGCGCCGCTGCCTGGCCAGCCACTGATCCAGCTGCTCGAAGCGACCGGCCCGCCGATCGGTGCTGGCCGCTTTGTGGGGGCCGGCATGGAGGTGCAGCTCCGCAAGGCCATGGGCGGCAATGGTCCCTCGAGCGCTGATGCTGCTGCAGCACGCACCCAGGCATGATCGGCGGCAACAGGCCCTGCCCCCCCGGGCGCCACCGTGAGCCAGGCCGCCACCCCGCCATCCCGCCAGCAGCTGCGCCGGCGCTCGATCACCTGGGCGCTCGGAGCCGGCCTGGCCGCGCTGCTGCTGGGCCTGCCGCTGGGACTGGAAGCGGCCCTGCGCGCCGGCGGCTGCGGCCTGCTCTACGGCCTGCTGGCCTTCCATCTCCAGCGGGTCGATCCCGACGACAGCCACCTGCAGGCAGGCCTGGTGGGGGCGGTGTGCGGCATCCACAGCCTGGGGCTGCCGACGATCGGCGACTGGCCGGCGCAGGAGCCGCTGCCGGCTGCCCTGGTGGCGGTCGCGCCGGCTGTGATGATGGAGCTCATCCGCACCTGGTTGCCGCTGGTCGGCGCCGCCCTGGTGCTGCACGGATCCCGCCTGGTCGCGCAACGCGTCCTGCCCTCGCGCACCGCCGGCCAGGCCGCCGGCGCCCAGGCCTCCACACACCGGCCCTGATCACCCTGGGATGAGCCTGCTGCACGCCACCTGGCTGTTCCCCCCCGAAGGTCCCGGGGGCCGGCTGTTCCTCTGGGGGGACACCTGGCGGGTGGCCAGCCCCGTGCAGCCGGAACGGGAAGCCCCGGCCCACCCCCTGGCCCTGAGCGCCGACGAGGTGGCCGACTGGCTGGACGACAACGACCACTGGAGCGAGGCTCTGCGCCCTGCCCGGGCCACGCTCACCCTGCCCAGCCGCACCCAGGCCGGCCGGGGACGGCGCAGCGGCGGCGACAGCTGGAGCGGCCTGCCCTTGCAGGCGGGGGAGCCGATCCCGAAGCAGCTGGAGTGGTGGCCCTGGCAGGTGGATGGCTGGGCCCTGGATCCGGCCGGCGCCGCCGAATGGCTCAGCGGCCTGCCCCTGGCCGCCGGTCATCCGGAGATGGCCGATGAGCTGCGCTGGTGGAGCCATCTGCAGCGCTGGGCCCTGAGCCTGATCGCCCGGGGCCGCTGGCTGCCGATGATCGAGGAGGGCCGGGCCCGCTGGCAGCCCCTGCTCAACCGCGAGAGCGATCGGCGCCGGCTGGAGGAGCTGGCGGTGGGCATCCCCCAGGTGGCCACCTGCGCCCTGGCGGCGGCACTGGACGGCGACCCGGCCCTGGCCTGCCGCCGGCCCGGCAGCGGCAGGCTGCGCGTGGCCAGCCTGCTGGCGGCCCTGCTGGACGGCCAGCTGCGCGCCGGCTTCCACAGCGAGCCGGAGGGCCTCGACCCCCTGCTGCTGGCCTGGCAGAAGGGCCTCGGCAAGGGCGACGGCAACCTGCGGCTGGACGAGGAGGAGCTGGAGCGCCTCACGATCGCCACCCACCACTGGCGGGAGGCGGTGGCGGGCCGGGTGGCACCGGCCCGGGCCTGCCTGGAGCTGTTCACCCCCCCCGAGGGGCAGGAACTCTGGGAACTGAACTTCAGTCTGCAGGCGGAGGCCGACCCAAGCCTGCGGGTGCCGGCGGCGGTGGCCTGGGGGGCGGGCGATCGCACCCTCCAGCTCGGGGAGGTGGCTGTACCCCAGCCCAGCGAACTGCTGCTGGAGGGCCTCGGTCGGGCCCTGGGCGTGTTCGAGCCGATCGAGCGGGGTCTGGATTCGGCCACCCCCGAAGGCATGCAGCTCACGCCGGCCGAGGCCTTCGTGCTGGTGCGCACCGCCGCGGCCCAGCTGCGGGACGTGGGCGTGGGGGTGGTGTTGCCCAGCAGCCTCTCGGGTGGCCTGGCCAGCCGGCTGGGGCTGGCGATCACGGCGGAGCTGCCGGAGACCTCCCGCGGCTTCACCCTGGG
>JBFLKL010000209.1:0-4533 GCA_040883175.1 Synechococcaceae cyanobacterium
ACGGCATTGGCGTCGACCTGGTGCTGGATGTGGGGGTGGCGGGGCTGCACCGCCTGCTCGACCAGCTCGACACCCTGGGGCAGGCCGACGTGCTGATCGCCTGCGCGGGCATGGAAGGCGCTCTGCCCACGGTCCTGGCGGGGCTGCTGCCCCAGCCGGTGATCGGGGTGCCGGTGTCGGTGGGCTATGGCGTCAGCGCCGGCGGCCGGGCCGCACTCAACGGCATGCTGGCCAGCTGCGCGCCGGGACTGAGCGTGGTGAACGTGGACAACGGGTACGGGGCCGCCATGGCGGCCCTGCGCATCCTCAGACGTGACGCAGGTCCGGGTAGGCCGTGAGCAGCTGCTCGGTGCTGAAGGCCTCGCCGGCCCCGTCGGGCTGCCAGATCACCTCCAGGGCGATCAGATCGGAGGCGCTGACGGCGCCCAGCACCTGCAGGGAACTGCGCAGCTGATCGGCGTTGTCGGCGCCTTTGAGGGGCAGGGTCCGGCGGCTGGCCAGCAGCACGGTGACGGCGATGAAATCACTGGTGGCGTCGCTGTCACCAGCGGTGCCACCGGCGTTCTGGGAGCGGCGGCCGGCCACGTTGGTGGTGAGCTCACGGTCGAGCTTGCTGCGCTCGGCCATCGACAGGCGGTTGAATGTGGCCTCGGCACTGGCGAAGGGCACCTGGCCGACTTCGACGTTGGCGTAGACCCACAGGTCCGGGTGGCGCAGCAACGCCAGGGTGGTTTCCTGAAGCACGGTCTGCAGGCCGGCGCTGTGGCTGGTGTCGGCCGAAACCGCCAGATTGCGCAGGTCGTCCTGCAGCTGTCGGGCCGAGGCCAGCAGCCCCACCTGCAGCTGGGCGATGCTCACCGGTCCGTCGGGGCGGGCAGCCATCACGGCGCGGGAGCCGCCGCCCTGAGCAGGATCTCCGCCCCCACCGCGCACGGCATTGGCGATCAGCCCCACCACGGCCATCAGCACCAGAAAGCCGAACAGGCCGCCGCCGCCGAAACCGAAGATCGGAATCAGGAACGGGAAGCCGATGCCGCCACCGCGGTATCCACCGCCATAGCCCCCGCGCAGGCCACCGCCGCCACCGCCGCTGAAGCTGCGGGGCATCGAGGGGGCCGAGCGGAAACTGCCGCCGCCGATGCGCCCACCGCTGGCGGCCCAGGAGGGTTGCGGAGCCAGCACCAGCAGCCCGAGCACCAGGGCCGGCAGGGCCAGCCAGGCGAAGGCTCGGCGCAGGAGGGGGGAGGGACGCATGCGAAAACCGATTCAGGACGTGCGCATTGACCGCGCACAGTGGAGGGACGCCGGGTGGAATGCCGGGAGGTCCGCCCCAGGTGTTGGCACCCCGGGGCTGGGGCGATGGTGGCCCGGCCTGGAATCTAGGAACCACCTCCCACGATGGTGACCACCTCCAGCACGTCGGATTCCTGCACCTCCTGTGCGCTCCAGCGGCCGCGGGGCAGGATTTCGCCGTTGAATTCCACCACCACCAGCTGGGGGCGGTAACCGAGTTCCTCGAGCAGCCGGACCAGATTGAGGCCGGCGGGGCAGAGGCGCCGCTCACCGTTCACCTGGATCGCGATCTCGCCGGGGGGGGCCATCAGTGTTCCTGCTCCAGGGCCGCCAGCAGCTCGCGGCTGGC
Source organism: Synechococcaceae cyanobacterium (assembly GCA_040883175.1). Classification (GTDB taxonomy): domain Bacteria; phylum Cyanobacteriota; class Cyanobacteriia; order PCC-6307; family Cyanobiaceae; genus NIES-981. Next base: position 1,643 of record JBFLKL010000209.1, read on the forward strand.
GGCCGCCGGGTCGGCGGCCTCGGTGATCGCCCGCACCACCGCCACCCGGCCGGCACCGGCCTGCCGCAGCGCCGGCACCATCGCCGCGCTGATGCCCCCGATGGCGAAGCAGGGAATGGCGCTGACGGCCGCGGCCTCGCGCACGTAGGCCAGCCCCACCGGCTCACGGCCGGGCTTGGTGGGGGTGGCGTTCACCGGCCCGATTCCCACGTAGTCGCAGCCATCGGCCTGGGCCTGACGCAGCTGGTCGATGGCGTGGGTGCTGCGGCCGATCAGGCGCTCGGGCCCGAGCAGCCGCCGGGCGATGGCGGGCGGCAGATCGCCCTGCCCCAGGTGCACGCCGTCGGCGTCGACAGCCAGGGCCAGATCGATGCGGTCGTTGACGAGAAACAGGGCATCATGGCGAGCGCAGAGCTGGCGCAGGCTGCGGGCCTGCCGCAGCCGCTCGGCGTCGGTGAGGGGTGCGCCGTCCGGGCCCGTGCAGCCCTCCTTGGCCCGGTACTGCACCAGGCGCACGCCGCCGGCCAGGGCGCCCGCCACCACCTGCTCCAGTGCCGGCAGGGGACTGGTGACCAGATACAGGTGGGCGGCCTCCAGGCGCCGGCGGCGCTCAGCGGCCGCGCCTCCCGCCCGCAGCAGCTCCAGCTCCAGGTCGTAAAGGCGGTAGCGGATCGCCGCCGCCTCCGCCGCCAGCTGCGGGTCCACGGGCCGCCCGAATTCCTCCAGCACCCGCAGGGCCTCCTGCACCCGGGCGGCATTGGCCGCCACCACCTGAGCGGGCCGCAGCCGCTGGGCCTGGGCGGGATGGCCCAGGCCGGCGGCCGTGTCGCTGGCCGTGTGCCGGGCCTGTTTGTAGGACTGATGGTGCAGCCCTCCCAGCCGCTGGCGCAGATCCTTGGTGCGGGCCACCAGGTCGGCGCGCTCGAGACCGAAGCGGGCCCAGTCCTCCAGCACCCGCAGGCCCTCCCGGGCCCGGTCGAGGTTGGCATCCAGCAGCCGCTGCACGGCCGCCAGCTCCGGGGCCGGGGTGCCGGCCTGGACCGCAGTGGACGGCGCAGGGGTGTCGGGCGTGACCATGGCGAGGGACGGTTGCTGGTTTACTGGGGCTTCAGCTGTGCTGCCGCCGACCGGCAGATCCGGGCCATGGCAGGCGGGTTCGATCAGGGCGGCGGCGACAACCCGATGCTGGTGCTGGTGTCAGGAATTCTGCTGCTGGGGGGCATCGGCGCCTTCATCGTCTGGGGCCTCACCCACGCCTACCCCGCGGCTTAGGCCGGAGCACAGGCGTCGGGCCTGAGCGGCATCGGCGGCGATCTGGGCGCTGAGGGCCGCCAGGCCGTCGAACCGGCGCTGGCGGCGGAGCAGGGCCAGCGGTTCCACCCGCAGCTGGCGGCCCACCAGCTCCAGGGAGCGGTCGAGCAGATGCACCTCCACCGCCGAGGGGGCGGTGGGGTCCACCGTGGGCTGGGGTCCCAGATTCATCACCGCCGCCATGGCGGCGCCCCCGCCGTCCAGCTGCACCCGGGCGGCATACACCCCTTCCATGGGCAGAAACTTGCGGCCGTCCACCTGCAGGTTCGCGGTGGGCCAGCCCAGCTGGCGCCCCAGGCCCCGCCCGCGCACCACCACGCCGCTGAAGCGGTACGGCCGCTCCAGCAACCGCCTGGCCTCGGCGATGTCGCCGGCGCTGAGGGCCCGGCGGATGCGGCTGCTGCTCAGCCGCTCCGAGCTGTCCGAAAGCATCGGCAGCACGGTGACGGCAATGCCGCGCCCCGCCCCCAGGGTCTGCAGATCCCTGGCGTCGCCGCAGCGGCCGGCGCCGAAGCGGAAGTTCGCCCCCACGGCCACGCGGCGCGCCTCCAGCTGGTCCACCAGCACCTGGTCCACGAAGGCCTCAGGCTCCAGGGCGGCGAGCTGACGGTCGAACGGCACCAGCACCAGCTGCCTGATGCCAAGGGGCTCCAGAAGCTCCAGCTTCTCGGCCGGCAGGTCGAGACGGAGGCGCGGCTCGCCGTAGAGCACCTCCCGCGGATGGGGCCAGAAGCTCACCACGGTGGGAACGCCCTCACCGGCGGCGGTCACGGCGGCGATCACCCGGCGGTGGCCCCGGTGCAGGCCATCGAAGCTGCCCAGGGCGATGGCGGTGGGGCGCCGGGCCTGCCGGGGCGTGTGCAGGGGAATCAACGCGACAGTTCCCGAAGCCGTGGCACACCCAGGTGATCCTCCCATGGCAGCTTTGGGGCTCCATGATCTGGGCCGATGACCGACGAGCTGGAGCTGCAGAGGCTGTCGGGGGCTCTGAGGCGGGTGGGCTGGATCCGCTTCTGGGTTCAGGTGGTGCTCGGCGTGGTGGTGGTGGGGGTGCTGGTGTTCAACAACATCGGCGGCCGGCTGGCGGCCAACTCCGCCCGGGCCCTGGGCCTGGGACCGGGGATCAGCCTCACCTCCCTGGCCTTTCTGGTGCTGCTCTGGAGCGGCTGGCAGAGCTGGCTGGTGGTGCGCTGCGGCCGCGCCCTGGCCAGTGCGGTGAAACCCAGCCGGGGGGAGACCGGCCGGCTGCTCAAGCGCGGGCTGCTGGCCGATCTGCTGGGGCTGACGCTGGCCAGCGTCGGCTACCAGGCCATGGCCGGCAGCCTGTTCGTGCAGGCCTCCCAGCAGGTGCCGGGGTTCTTCGGGGCCCAGATCCAGGGGGCCGGAGGAGCCGGCAGGCAGGTGGTGGGCCTGCCGATCACCTCGATCGAGATGTTCACCGTGCTGGGCAACACCCAGGTGCTCTTCGCCCACCTGATCGGCCTGATCCTCAGCCTCTGGATGCTGCAGCGGATCTACAGGGTGCGCTGAGGTGCCACCGCGCTGAGGTCATCGAGGCCGGGCAGGGTGGTGGTGTCGCC
>JBFLKL010000210.1:0-22831 GCA_040883175.1 Synechococcaceae cyanobacterium
AGGGGACCGATCAGACCGTTGATGGCGCTCAGGGCCTTGTCCTCCGAGGGCATTTCGGCGCCGAAGGTCTTGAGGATCGTGTCCGCCGCCGCTTCGATCTCCGGCCAGTTGTCACCGGCAACGGGGCGGATCAGCGGCGCCGCATTGGACCAGAGCGTCTGGAAGCCGCTCATCGTGGCCACGGCCCCGGTGAGGTTCCCCGCCTCTGCCTGGCTCTGGCCCTGGCGCAGCAGGTCCAGCACCGGATTCACCGTGGGTGCCAGGGCGGCCTGGGCCGTGCTCGTGGCCGCGTCGTCCACCTTCCTGCCCATCCGTTCGCAGCCGGTGAGGGTGAGGCCGCCGGTCACCGCCAGGGCCAGGCCTGCCGTGAGCAGCCGGCCAGCCCGCCGTCGGGCGAAATGAGGTGCGGCCATGAACGCCTCCGGTGCAGCAGGGGACTGGTGGTCATGGTCACGTCGACCGACAGGAGTGGCGGCCCAACGGTCGAGCTTCGTAACCAAATCCGGAGGCCGACTGCTCCGGGTTGCCGTTGCGGCTTCGCGTCAGGAGGGCCTCTCCCGGTCCCGGTCCGACCGGTTGCCGTCACCGCCGAGGCGGGGACGCAGCGGCACGGAGCTGGGGGCTGGCCTGTGGGTGGGGCCGGCGCCTGGCCAGCCCTGATGCCCGGCGGGGGTCAGCCGGATCAGCCGGTCGAACAGCGACTCCCCGGCCAGCAGACGCGCCACCAGGATGCTGCCCAGGCAGGCGCTCAGCACCGGTTTGAGCAGCAGCCACTGCTTGCTCAGGGAGAACACCAGAAACAGGGCGGTGATCGGCGTGCGGGCGGTGGCGGTGAGAAAGGCCCCCATCCCGGCGAACACGGCGGTGTTCGGGGCCTGGATGCCCACCAGCTCCACCAGCTCCACCGCCACCAGGCCGAGGGCGCCGCCGAGGGTGAGCATGGGCGCGAAGAGGCCACCAGGTGCCCCCACCGCCGCGGCCAGCCCGGTGGTGAGGAACAGCACCACCGCCACGCTCACCGCCATGGCGAGATTGATCTCGCCGGAGGCCACCGCCAGCCGCACGCCGGCGTCGTTGACGAAGGCATCGGGCAGGAAGGCATCCAGCAGGCCCAGCAGGGCCCCGGCAAGGGCCAGTTTCAGTGCCAGCGCGAGGCGCCAGCGGTTGCAGAGCTCATGCAGGGCAAGCAGGAAGCGGCAGTAGCTCTCAGCCACCAGGGCCACCAGCCCACCCAGGCAGAAGAGCAGGATCAGGTCGACGGGCACCACCTGCACGTACACATAGATCGCTCGCTTGAGCTGCAGTTCACCGCTGGCGATCAGGCGTGTGCTGTCCACCCCCAGACCGGCCAGTCCCATCAGATCGACACAGATGTCCGTCCAGAAGGTGAGGCCGAGCACGATCAGCATCACCATCGGCTTGACCCCCTGCAGCAGGGCTTCCACGGTGTAGAAGAAGCCGCCGATCGGTGCGCTGAACACGGCCGTGATGCCGGCCCCGCCGCCGCCGGCAACCAGCAGCCGCATGAAGGACTGAGGCGCCTTCAGCAGGCGCGCCAGGCTCCAGCCCACGGAACTGCCCATCTGGATGGCCGGGCCCGAAGGGCCGAGCGGGAAGCCGCTGCCGATCGCCAGGATCCCGGCCATCAGCTTCACCAGGGCGATGCGCAGCCCGATCGGCACGCCCCGCCGGCGCAGGAACAGCATCACCTGGGTGATGCCGGAACCCGCCGCCGCCGGCGCCAGGGTCTGGATCAGCAGGCCGGCCAGCAGGCCGCCGCCGGCGCCGAAGCCGGTGAGCACGAGCCAGGCAGGGCCCCGGTCCAGCAGGCGGATGCGCCAGCTGCCCAGGGCGTCGATGCCGAGGGTGAACAGCAGCACGGCGGTGGCGGCCGCCAGGCCCGTGAGAGCCAGGGAGAGAACCACCGCCACCCGGCGCTGGCCGAGCAGCTGGCGGATCGCCCGCAGCTGCAGCCACTCAGCCCGTTGCGGCTGGGCTCCGGCCTTGCTGACCACGCGGCGGAGCTCAGACTTCCGCCAGCACCTTGGCCTCCTCCTCGCTGCTCACCACCCGGCCCTGGTCCTCGAAGCCCTCGATCTGGTCGAAGTTGAGGTAGCGGTAGAGCTCGGTGCCGTAGGGATCGATCTTCTCGGCGGCGATCGCCAGATACTCCTGCTTGCTGGGGATGCGGCCCAGCTGAGCGCACACGGCAGCCAGTTCGGCGCTGCCCAGGTACACCTGGGCGCCGTTGCCGAGGCGGTTGTTGAAGTTGCGGGTACTGGTGGAGAACACGGTGGTGTTGTCGTCCACCCGGGCCTGGTTGCCCATGCACAGGGAGCAGCCGGGCATCTCCATGCGCGAGCCGGCCGCTTCGAAGATGGCGTACCAGCCCTCCTCCTTCAGCTTCTCCTCGTCCATGCGGGTGGGCGGACACACCCACAGCCGTGCCGCATTCTTGCCCTGGCCCTTGAGCACGTTGGCGGCGGCGCGGTAGTGGCCGATGTTGGTCATGCAGGAGCCGATGAACACCTCATCGATCCGCTCACCCGCCACCTCGCTCAGCGTCTTCACGTTGTCGGGGTCGTTGGGGCAGGCCAGGATCGGTTCGGTGATCTCGTCGAGGTTGATGTCGATGATCTCGGCGTATTCGGCGTCGGCATCGGCCTCCATCAGCTTCGGATCGGCCAGCCAGTCCTCCATGGCCCTGATGCGGCGGGCCAGGGTGCGGGCGTCGCCGTAGCCGCGGGCGATCATGTTCCTGAGCAGCGCCACGTTGCTGCGCAGGTATTCGCTCACTGTTTCCACGCTCAGCTTGATCGTGCTGCCGGCACAGGAGCGTTCGGCGGTGGCATCCGTCAGTTCAAAGGCCTGCTCCAGCTTGAGATCGGGCAGCCCTTCGATCTCCATGATGCGGCCGTTGAACACGTTCTTCTTGCCCTCCTTGGCCACCGTGAGCAGGCCCTTCCGGATCGCCACCCAGGGGATGGCGTTGACCACATCCCGCAGGGTGACGCCGGGCTGCAGCGAGCCGCTGAAGCGCACCAGCACCGATTCGGGCATGTCCAGAGGCATGGCGCCGATGGCCGCGGCGAAGGCGACCAGGCCCGATCCGGCCGGGAAGGAGATGCCGAGGGGGAAGCGGGTGTGGCTGTCGCCGCCGGTGCCCACCGTGTCGGGCAGGAGCATGCGGTTGAGCCAGCTGTGGATGATCCCGTCGCCGGGGCGCAGGGCCACACCGCCGCGGGAGGCCATGAAGTCGGGCAGTTCGGCGTGGGTCCTGAGGTCGACCGGCTTGGGGTAGGCGGCGGTGTGGCAGAAGCTCTGCATCACCAGATCGGCGCTGAAGCCCAGGCAGGCCAGCTCCTTCATCTCGTCGCGGGTCATGGGCCCGGTGGTGTCCTGGGAGCCCACGGTGGTCATCAGCGGCTCGCAGCTGGTGCCGGGGCGCACGCCCGGCAGGCCGCAGGCCCTGCCCACCATCTTCTGGGCCAGGGTGAAGCCCTTGCCGGTGTCGGCCGGGGCCACGGGGCGGATGAACAGATCGGAGGCGGGCAGGCCCAGCTGGGCGCGCACCTTGTCTGTCAGCGAGCGGCCGATCAGCAGGGGGATGCGGCCCCCGGCCCGCACCTCATCGGTGATCGTGCTGGGCTTGAGCTCGAAGCGGGCCACGATCTCGCCGGCATCGGCTTCGCCGGCGGCGCGCTCGATCGTGCCGGCGTGGGGGCGGATCGTGATCACATCGCCGGAGTTGAGGGCGGTGACGTCGCACTCGATCGGCAGGGCGCCGGAATCCTCGGCTGTGTTGAAGAAGATCGGCGCGATCTTGCCGCCCAGGATCACACCGCCGCTGCGCTTGTTGGGCACGTGCGGGATGTCGGTGCCGGTGTGCCACAGCACCGAGTTGATGGCGGATTTGCGCGAGCTGCCGGTGCCCACCACATCGCCCACGTAGGCCACCGGGTGGCCCTTCTGCTTGAGCTCGGCGATCAGCTCCAGGCCGCCGGGCATGCGGGTCTCCAGCATGGCCTGGGCGTGCAGGGGGATGTCGGGGCGGGTGGTGGCGTGGGTGGCGGGGGAGAGGTCATCGGTGTTGGTCTCGCCCTCCACCTTGAACACGGTGACGGTGATCTCCACCGGCAGCTCAGGTCTGGCGGTGAACCACTCGGCGGCTGCCCAGCTGTCGATCACCCGCCTGGCATAGCTGTTGCGCTCCGCCAGCTCCAGCACGTCGTGGTAGGCGTCGTAGACGAGCAGGGTTCCGCTCAGGCCATCGGCCGCGCCCTCGGCGATGGCCGGATCGGGGCTTTCCAGAAGCTCGATCAGGGCGCCCACGTTGTAGCCGCCGATCATCGTGGCCAGCAGCCTCACCGCCTCCACCGGAGTCACCAGGGGGCTGGAGGCTTCCCCCTTGGCAACCGCGCTGAGCCAGCTGGCCTTCACGTAGGCCGCCTCATCCACCCCCGGCGGGATGCGCTCGCTGAGCAGGTGGAGCAGGAAGGCCTCCTCGCCGGCAGGCGGGCTGGCCAGCAGCTCGGTGAGGGCGGCGGTCTGTCCGGCGCTGAGCGCCAGGGCCGGAACTCCCAGGGCCTCGCGCTCAGCGGCGGCGGCGCGGTAGTCGGCGAGGAAGGTGGTGGCGCTCATCCCGGATCGGATCACTTGGAGACCATTGTTCTCGGCCGCGGCCCGGACTGTTGGTGGCAACCGCTGCCAATGCCCCGCCGGGCCCCTGCCCTGACAGGGCCCGGGGCGGGTGCGACCGTGCTCCTGACTAGGGTGATGGGCTGAGCGCGGCACCCCTCGGCAGCCTGTTTCCCATGCACGCCACCACCAGCGACCTTCATGTGGTGGAGACGCGGCCCCTGGTGCCGCCCGCCGTGTTGCACCGCGACCTGCCCCTCAGCGATCGCGCCGCCGCCACCGTGCAGCAGACGCGCCAGCGCATCCAGGACATCCTGCACGGACGTGACCAGCGCCTGCTGGTGATCGTGGGCCCCTGCTCGGTGCACGACGTGGCGGCGGCCAAGGAGTACGCCGGCTTCATCGCCGAAGCCCGCCAGCGCCATGCCGCCGAACTGGAGGTGGTGATGCGGGTGTACTTCGAGAAGCCGCGCACCACCGTGGGCTGGAAGGGCCTGATCAATGACCCCCACCTCGATGGCAGTTACGACATCAACACCGGCCTGCGGCTGGCCCGCTCGCTGCTGTTGCACGTGTCGGAACTGGGTCTGCCGGCAGCCACCGAACTGCTCGATCCGGTGGTGCCCCAGTACATCGCCGACCTGATCAGCTGGACCGCCATCGGCGCCCGCACCACCGAGAGCCAGACCCACAGGGAGATGGCCTCGGGCCTGTCGATGCCGATCGGCTTCAAGAACGGCACCGACGGCAGCATCGCCACGGCCGTGAACGCCGTGGAGGCCGCGGCGCGGCCCCACCACTTCCTGGGCATCAACAGCGACGGCCACGCCTCGATCGTGACCACCACCGGCAATCCCGATGGCCATGTGGTGCTGCGGGGCGGCAAGCATGGCACCAACTACCACCCTGAGGCGATCGAGCAGGCTGCCGCGGCCCTGGAGAAGGCGGGCCTGCCCTCCAGGCTGATGGTGGACTGCAGCCACGGCAACTCCAACAAGGACTACCGCCGTCAGGCGGAGGTGGCGGACCAGGTGGCGCAGCAGGTGCGGGCCGGATCGCGCCATGTGATGGGCGTGATGCTCGAGAGTCACCTCGTGGCCGGCAATCAGAGGATTCCCGCCGACCTCGGCCAGCTCACCTACGGCCAGAGCATCACCGATGCCTGCATCGATCTGTCCACCACCGCCACGGTGCTGGCGGGACTGGCCGACGCGGTTCGCGCCACCGACGGGATGGCCGACCAGATGACCGGTGCTGGCGTGGCCGGCGGCACTGGAGAACGTCCGGCCCTGACGGTGTGAACCGGAGCTTCTGAGCGGGAGGCCCATGGCCCCGGGGCTGGCGGGACCCCTGACGCTCCAGTTGATGGGCGGGGTGATGAGTACTTGAATTGGCACTCGAGTGCCGTGAGTGCCAATCAATCAGCTCCACAACATCCTGCAACGAACTGTTCTCTCTGAACAGCTTTCTGGGACTGGCTCCATAGCGTCATGGCACGTCGATTCGAGGTGCGTGATGAGTTATCTGCTGCAGTTCTGCGGTCTATCGGATCCTTTGCAGTTGTTCTATCTCGAACAGAGCGAGGGGCCTGCCTTCGCAGGCTTCCGGCCCGTTCAGCTCGATGGACTCCTGGGTTGGGCCCAGGCCATCGGCCGGCAGCGCCACTGGGATCTGGAGGTGATTCACCAGGCCGTGGTGGACGCCTGGATGGAGCGCGCCGATGTGATCCGGCAGTGGCAGCTGCGCCTGCGCCACGAACCCGACGACCGCCTGCTCGTGGCGGGTCTGGGCACCCCGCACGACTGGGAGCGGCGCTGCGAGGAGTTGTTGCGGGCCTAGTGGCAGCCGGCCGGCGCCTGGCTGCTCAGCTGAGCCGCTGCCAGAGCCAGGCCACCCCCAGCGGCACGCTGAGATTGTCGATGCCGCCGACGGCCACCTGCTCGAGCAGGGTGGCGGCGGCGGCGATGCCCAGCAGGGCATGCCAGGGGGGAGCACCCCCGCCCAGGTCCAGGGCCATCAGCGCCAGGCGCAGCAGCACCAGCACCAGCAGGCTGGTACCGGCCATCACGGCCGTGCCCACCAGGGAGCGACGCTGGCCCAGCACCTGCCAGCAGGGACTCTCCACCAGCGGTCCCACCAGGCCGGCCAGGCCGTCACCGAGGGCCATCACCAGCACACCCGCGGTCACCGTGGCCGGCTGCTGAGGCCAGTACTGCCACAGCAGCACGGTGATTGAGGCGCCGTAGGCCACGGTGCCGTAGCTGGCGCGCCCCACGTCCTCCACCGCTGGCAGCACCCGCAGCCGATGGTTCAGGGCCGCCAGCAGGGTGACGGCGGCGGCGGCCGGCACGGCGATCAGGGGATCGATGCCGAAGGCCCAGGCGATCGGCACCACGACGCCGCTGCCGATGTGCACCAGCTTGCGGCTCCACTCCCGACGGGCCGGGCTGGCGCTGCCGTTCCAGTGCCTGCGCACGGCAACAGCACCGACCGCGAGAAGGCCGAGCCAGGTGGCCACGGCCGCCACACCGATGGCCTGCTGCGGCCAGTTCAGCCCTGGCCAGGTGAACGCCGCAACCAGAAGCCCGTCAGGCGGCTTTGTGCACGTTACTGAGCAGCCTCAGCTTCATGATCGCCTTGGCCTCCAGCTGCCGCACCCGCTCGCGGGACACATGGATCAGCCGGCCGATCTCGGCCAGGGTGAGGGGCTCGCTGCCCTCGAGGCCGAAGCGCAGTTTGATGATCGTCTGCTCGCGCTCGTTGAGCTGTGACAGCCAGGCCCCCAGGTGCTCCTTCTGGAGATGGCGATCCATGGCGTCGAAATGCTGATTGCTGGCGGGATCGGCGATCAGCTCTCCCAGGGTGCTGCGATCCTCCTCGCCGCGGGCGTGGGCGTCGAGGGAGGTGCAGGGAGCGCTCTGGGAGATGAGATCCTCCAGCTCCTCGGGCTTCATGCCCAGGGCATGGGCCAGTTCCAGGCGGTTGGGCTGGCGGCCGAGGCGATGGGAGAGCTCCCGGCTCACCCGGCGCATCTTCGAGAGCTTCTCGCTCACGTGGATCGGCAGCCGGATGGTGCGGGCGCTGTTGTCGATCGCCCGGGTCATGCCCTGGCGGATCCACCAGTAGGCGTAGGTGGAGAACTTGTAGCCCATGGCCGGATCGAACTTGTCGACCGCCCGCTCCAGGCCGATGGCGCCCTCCTGGACCAGATCCAGGAGCTCCAGGCCCTGGTGCTGGTATTTCTTGGCGACGCTCACCACAAGGCGCAGGTTGGCGGACATCATCCGCTCACGGGCGCGCTGGGCCATGCGGAGCTGCCGCCGCTGCTGGGGATTGAGCTGCTCTGCCGGCAGCTGCAGGAGGCGTTTGCCGGCCTGCACGTGGTGGGCCAGTTCGATCTCCTCGGCTGGGGTGAGCAGCGGCACACGGCCGATGTTGCTCAGATACCAGCCGATGGAGTCGGCATTGATCCGGGTGGTGGGCCGGGAGGCCCCGCGGCTGCTGGTGGCGCCGGATCTGGTTCTGGTGCCGGTTGTTGTGGATGGCTTCGCGGCGCCGTGGAAAGGAACGCCGGAAGCGGATTGCGCAGGCGTCCCCACACCCAAGCCCTCCGAAGTGAATTGTGCGCGGAATGTAGCACCAGTGCGATGGTTTGAGGCGATCGATCTTGTGGTGTTTCCGGATCGGTGATCGACTGTGATCCTGTGGCCACAAATCGGCGACGATTTTGTGTCAACTGATGCCAATCGTCGTCGTCACCAATTCATCCGCCGGTTCATCCGCCGGCCGTCAGCCCGCCGCGCCAGCGACCCATCAGCTCCTGCTGGGCCACCTGCTCGTCGCCCTCCTGCTGCGGCTGGCTGAACTGCCCATCAGGTCCCATGTGCCAGGCGCCGGTGTCGTGGAGGTAGATCTCCAGCAGCCCCTCGAGCTGGGCCCGGAGCACGGGGTCTTCGATCGGCGCCACCGCTTCCACGCGCCGGTCGAGGTTGCGCGGCATCCAGTCGGCACTGCCCAGGAAGATCTCCGGTTCGCCGCCGTTGCCGAACCAGAACAGCCGGGAATGCTCCAGAAAGCGGCCGATCACGCTCACCACGCGGATGTGATCGCTGATGCCCGCCAGGCCGGGCCGCAGACAGCACATGCCCCGCACCACCAGCTCGATCTGGACTCCGGCCTGGGAGGCCTCGTACAGCAGAGCGATGATGGCGGGGTCCACCAGGGCATTCATCTTGGCGCGGATGTGGCCGCCGCGGCCGGCCTGGGCATGTGCGATCTCGCGGCGGATGAGATCCTCCATGCCCTTGCGCAGGGTCACCGGCGCCACCAGCAGGCGTCGGAAACTCTGCTGTTTGGAGAAACCCGTGAGGTAGTTGAACAGCTCCACCAGATCGGCGCCGAATTCAGGCCGGGCCGTGAGCAGGCCGATGTCGGTGTAGAGGCTGGAGGTCTTGGAGTTGTAGTTGCCGGTGCCGATGTGCGCGTAGGTGTTGAGCCGCCGTTTCTCGCGCCGCACCACCAGCAGGATCTTGGTGTGGGTCTTGAGACCGATCACGCCGTACACCACATGCACGCCGGAACTCTCCAGCTGGCGGGCCCACTGGATGTTGTTGTCCTCATCGAAGCGGGCCTTGAGTTCCACCAGGGCCATCACCTGCTTGCCGTTCTCGGCGGCCCGGATCAGCGCCGCCACCACCGGTGAATCCTTGGAGGTGCGGTAGAGGGTCATCTTGATGGCCAGCACCGAGGGGTCGTCGGCGGCCTGGTTCAGGAATTCCTCCACCGAGGCGGAGAACAGGTCGTAGGGGTGATGCAGCAGCACATCGCCGCGGCGGAGCACGGAGAAGATGCTCTCGAACTCCTCCTGTTTGATCGAGCCGTCCTCCAGCTGGCTCTTCTGGGTGCGGGCCAGGGCGGGCGGGGTCCGGCCGCTGAATGGCCGGTCCTTGAGCCGGGGCAGGGGGATGGCGAGGAGGCCCATCAGGTCGTCGAGACCGAGGGGGCCGTTGATTCGGTACACGTCCTCGGCTTCCACGTCGGCGCCCTCCATCAGCTGGTGCAGCACCGATTCGGGCATCTCGTCAGCCACCTCCAGGCGCACCACCTCACCTCCGCGGCGGCGCTTGCGCAGGCCTGCCTCCAGGGCTTCCATCAGGTCGTCGGCCTCCAGATCGCGCAGTTCCAGGTCGGCGTCGCGGGTGACGCGGAAGAAATAGTGACCCTCCACGCTCATGCCGGGGAACAGCAGGCGGAGATTGAAGGCAACCACCTGCTCCAGCGGCACCGCCGTGAACACGGGCTCCGGGCTCCTGCCGCTCAGGCCGGTGGGGATGGACACGAAGCGGGGCAGGATCTTCTGGGGCACCTTCACCCGCGCGAACTGCTGCCGGCCGCTCTCGGGATCGCGCACCAGCACCGCCACGTTGAGGCTGAGGTTGCTGATGTAGGGAAACGGATGGGACGGGTCCACCGCCAGCGGGGTGAGCACCGGGAAGACAGCGTCGCGGAAGTAATCGTCCACCCACTGCCGCTGATCGGGATGGAGGTTGGCGTAATCGGTCAGGTGAGCGCCGTGTTCCGCCAGCTGGCCCTTGAGCGAATGGCGGTAGTGCTGCTGCTGCAGATCAAGCAGGGGTCGCAGCTTGCGCTGGATCGCCTCCAGCTGCTGCTGGGGGGTGAGGCCATCGTCGCTGAGGGCGGAGACACCGGCCTCCAGCTGGCTCTTCAGGGAGGCCACCCTCACCATGAAGAATTCGTCGAGGTTGTTGCTGAAGATGGCGCTGAACTTGGCCTGCTCCAGCAGTGGCGTGTGCTCATCGAGCGCCTGGGCCAGCACCCGGTAGTTGAAGTCGATCCAGCTGAGCTCCCGGTTGATGTAGAGCTCGGGGGAGACCTTGGGTGCTGCTTTGCTCATGGCGGAACCGTAGCAATCACAGGCGGTTGCCCCTGTGCTCCGTTTGCTTGACCCCCGGTTTGCGTGGGATCAGATGCCGGCATTCATGCGCCGGGCGCCGCCGGCCACCATCGCCGCCACCCCAGCCAGCAGGCTGAGGCCGAGCCAGAAGGGGCTGGTGCGGCCGAGGGTTTCGTAGGCCAGTCCCGCCAGCGATGGCCCGATGAAGCTGCCCAGGCTCTGCAGCCCCTGCAGGCTGCCCAGGGCCGCACCCTGGCCGCTGTCATCGAGACGGCGGGACACCTGCGAGCGCAGGCAGGGGGTGACCAGACCCGTGCCCAGGGCCAGGATCGCCACCGCCGGGAACACCACGGAGCGTGAATTCTCGGCCGTGGCCAGCAGGATCAGGCCACAGCCGGCGATCACGAAGCCGATCCCCGCCAGGGTGAGGCGCCACTCGCCGAAGCGCGCCACCAGCGGACCGATCAGGCCGCCCTGCACCACCGTGGCCACCACCCCCACCACCACGAAGGCTGCGCCGGCCAGCCCCGGCCCCCAGCCGAACTGCTGCTTGAAGTAGAGGATCAGCACGGCGGCGAAGCCGTTGAAGGCCAGGAAGAACAGGAAGAAGGCCGCGCACAGGCGCCGCACCTGGGGGTTGGCGAACACCCGGGACAGCTGGGTGAAGGGCTGCAGGTCCCGCTTGCGCGGCAGGGGGATGCGGGCGTCGATCGGGTGGGTTTCCGGCAGCAGGGTGATCACCAGCACCAGGTTGAGCAGGGCGATGGCCACGGCCACCAGCACCGGCAGGTTCACGTGCACCCGGCCCAGCAGGCCACCGAGGGCGGGGCCGAGGATGAAGCCGAGGCCGAAGGCCACCCCGATCAACCCGAAGGCGCGGGCCCGCTGCTCCGGCGCCGAGACGTCCGCCAGCACGGCACCGGCGGTGGCGGCCGTGCCGCCGCTCACCCCATCGATCAGCCGGGCGATGAACAGCAGGGCCAGGGGGAGGCTGGAGCCCGCGGCCCAGGGAAGCGACTGCCAGTCGGTGGCGATCGTGAGCGCGAACAACCCCAGGCCCAGCACCGACCCGGCCACGCACACGGCGATCACCGGCCGGCGCCCGTAGCGATCACTCAGGGCCCCGATCAGGGGGGTGACGGCGAACTGGGCGATGGCATAGCTGCCGGTGAGCAGGCCGAGCACGCGCCCGTCGCCGGTGAAGCCGGCCAGCAGGAAGGGCAGCAGCGGAAAGATCAGCGTTTCGCTCAAGCGGTCGTTGAGCAGGGTGAAAAACGCGCAGAGAAAGGCTGAGCGACGCCTCTGACGCTGGAAGGTCAACGGGGATGCCGGGCTGGAGCCACCTTCTCATCCACCGCTCTGTCCCGGGTGGCCACCAGCACGCGATGCCGGTGGTCGGAGGCCACGCGGCGGATGGCGCTGAAGCCGGCCTGCCGCAGGGCGGCCTCCATGTCGAGGGCGAAGTAGTCGGCCAGGTAGGGCTCGGTGCTCTTGAGCAGGGTGGCCAGCGGAGCCGCCATGGCCCGGATCGTCTCGGAGCCGGGATCCTGATCCACCATCGCCAGCACGCCGCCGGGGCGCAGCAGCCGGGCCGCTTCCGCCAGCACGGCGCCGGTGGCGGCAGCCGGCAGCTCGTGGCACACGAACTGGAGGGTGATCAGATCGAAGCCGGCAGCCGGCAGTCCGGTGGCCTCGGCGGCGGCGTGGTGCCAGGCCTCGATGCGGCCCTGGGGATCGCGCACCCGCGCCACCGCCAGCATCTGGGGGGAGAGGTCGAGGCCGCTGACGCGCACGGGGTGGCCCTGACGGGCTTCGAGCCAGGTCTTGAGCAGCTGGGTGCTGATGCCCACCGAGCAGCCCAGGTCGAGGGCATCGCGCACCGGGCCGTCGAGGCTGGGCGCGATCGCCGCGAAGATCGCGTCGCGCATGCGCGCCTCGGCCTCCTCGGGGCTGAGCGGCTCGTTCTTCCACACCCGCAGCGCCACCGACGCGGTGGCCTGTTCCGCCTCGCAGGCCGCGTCCCAGCAGAGGTTGCCCTGGTCGTAGGCGTGGAAGCGGGCCAGGTAGTAGGCGGGGGCGACGGTGGCGGGGTTGGTGCTGGCCGCCAGCAGGGGCTCGGCCTGGCGCCGCAGCTGCTCGCGGCGCTCGCGCCAGGGGATGCCGCGCTGCTCGGCCGTGCGGATCATCATCCGCCGGGCCTGCAGGAACAGCAGCCGGCGCAGGGGGTCCACCGCCAGCACCCCCGAGATCAGGCGTCCCAGGGGGGTGCGGTCGTCGGCCCAGTTGGGCGGCGCCATCGAGGCGTCCGGGGTTGCGCCGGCTGCCGGCGCTGTGGGGCTCGTGCCGGCGGCGGCGGGCATGGTGTCGCGCTGGCTGGGGTGGCAGAGGACATCATCGCCGCCGCCGCCCGGGGCCTGAGAGCCGCCGCCGTCCGCCATGCTGTGGCACGCCGCGGATGGGTGCCGTGCCGGAGCTCAGTCACCTCAACGCCTCCGGAGAGGCGCGCATGGTGGAGGTGGGGGACCGCCCGGCCAGCCGGCGGGAGGCCGAGGCCGAGGGCCTGATCGCCATGGCGCCGCAGACCCTGGCGCTGGTGCTCGCCGGCGACGCCCCGAAGGGCGACGTGCTGGCGGTGGCCCGGGTGGCGGCGATCCAGGCCGCCAAGCGCACTGCCGAGTTGATCCCGCTCTGCCATCCGATCGCCCTCTCCGGCGTGGAGGTGGCGATCGGGCCGGCGGCTGACGGCAGCGGCCTGCGTCTCCGGGCGCTGACCCGCACCACCGGCCCCACCGGGGTGGAGATGGAGGCGCTCACCGCCGTGCAGGTGGGGCTGCTCACCCTTTACGACATGCTCAAGGCCGTTGATCCGGCCATGACCATCGGGCCGGTGCGGCTGCTGCGCAAGAGCGGCGGCCGCCAGGGCGACTGGCGCCACCCCGAGGTGCAGGCCGAAGGGCCGGCGGCCGATGCTGGGCCGGCCGATGGCTGACACCACCTCCCAGGAGCCCTACGGGCGCGAAGGCCTGCCGCTCGATCAGGCCCTGGCCCGCATCCTCGAGACGCTGCAGCCGCTGGGGCTGAGCGAGGAGCTGCCGCTGGCCGCCTGTGCCGGCCGCACCACAGCGGCGCCCGTGCAGGCGGCGGCGGCGGTGCCGGGCTTCCGGGCCTCGATCATGGACGGCTACGCCATCGCCGGCGCGGAGGTGCCGCGGCCGGGTGCGCGCTGGCGGCTGGTGGGGCGCTCGGCGGCGGGTGAGCCGTTCGCGGGGGCGCTCGAGCCCGGTCAGGCGGTGCGCATCCTCACCGGCGCGGTGGTGCCGGAGGGCAGCGGCCGGGTGCTGCCCCAGGAGCTGGTGCGCGTTCTGGAGGCGGCCGACGGCGATGCCATCGAGCTGGTGGGCGAGAGCGCCCCCAACCTCTGGATCCGGGCCCCCGAGGAGGAGGCCGCCGCCGGCGCGCTGCTGGTGCCGCCTGGCTGCCGGCTCGGGGCGGCGGAGCTGGGCCGGCTGGCCAGCTGCGGCGTGGAACGCCTGCCGGTGGCGGCCCGGCCGCGGCTGGGTCTGCTGATCAGCGGCGATGAGCTGGTGCCGCCCGGTGCCCCGCGGGGGCCGGGCCAGATCTGGGAGAGCAACTCCACCCTGCTGCGGGGCCTGCTGGAACGCCTGGGCTACGGCGTCACCGCCCAGCGGGTGGTGGCCGATCAGCAGGAGCCCCTGCGCCAGGCGCTGCGGGATCTGGCTGGCTGCTGCGACGTGGTGGTGAGCACCGGTGGCGTCTCCGCCGGCGACAGCGACTGGATCCGTGCCCTGGTGGCCGAGCTGGGGCAGGTGGGCTTCTGGAAGCTGTTTCTCAAGCCGGGCCGGCCGTTCGCCTACGGCCATCTGGAGCATGGGGGACGGCGGGTGCCGTTCTTCGGGCTGCCGGGCAACCCGGTGGCGGCGGCGATCACCGCCCTGCAGCTGCTCTGGCCGGCGCTGCAGCAGCTGGAGGGAGCCGCGATCCAGCGGCTGCCGCGGCTGAAGGTGCGCCTGGAGGGGGATCTGAAGCGGGGGGCCGGACGGCCAGAGCTGGCCCGGGCCGCGCTGGTGGTGTCCGCCGATGGTGCCCTGCTGGCGCGGGTGAGCGGCTCCCAGGCCTCCTCGCGCATCGGTTCTCTCGCCGGCGCCGATCTGCTGCTGGAGATCCCGGCCGAGCTGGGGACCCTGGAGGCCGGCACGGAGCTCTGGGCCCAGCTGCTGCGCCTGCCGATTCTCTGAGGCCCCGTGGCGTGCGTTGCCATGCACGATCAGAGCGGCGTGTTGCTGCCCAGCCAGTGGCCGCTGCCATCCGCCAGCCACTCCCGCTTCCAGAAGGGCGCCTCGTGCTTGAGGGCTTCCAGCAGTTCCTGGCAGCAGCGCTGGGCGGGGCCGCGGCGGTCGGCGGCCACGGCCACCAGCACGATCGGATCGCCCGGCAGCACCCGGCCGATCCGGTGCCGCACCAGCACGGCGGCCACCTCCGCGGCGCTGGCGGCCGCGGCGGCCAGGTGCCGCAGCTGGGCTTCGGTCATGCCTGGGTAGTGCTCCAGCTCCAGGGCGGCCAGGGGCTGGCCGGCGCCGGTGTGGGGCCGCACCCGGCCCACGAAGCTGCTCTCGGCGGCAGGCAGGTCGCCCAGGCGGGTGCGCAGCAGGCTGTGCCAGCGCTCCAGAGCCGCCAGGGGCTGGAAGGGCCCGGGTTCCAGCTCGATCGTGAGCAGCGGGGCGGCCATGGGCACTGGGGGGTCAGCCGCCGCTGATCGGTGGCAGGAAGGCCAGCTCGTCGCCGCCGGCCAGGGGTGAGTCCCAGCGTGCGAAGCGCTGGTTGATCGCCACGCGGATGCTGGCGACGGGATCGGTGGGCTCCAGCCCCAGCTGGCCCCACACCGCGGCCGGGGTGGCGCCGCGGGTCGCTGCCAGGCGGCGTTCCTCCCAGCCGGCCCGCTCGCGCAGGGCGGCGAACAGCAGCACGCGCAGCTCCGGGGTGTGGCCCATGGCTCGTGGCGGCGGGGGTGGCGGTGGCCCCCACAATGGCTGCAGCGGCGGCGGAACGGTGGGACTGGCGGTGGCGTTGCTCACGGTGTCGGACACGCGCAGCCTCGCCGACGACCCCTCCGGCGATGCCCTGCAGGCGCGGCTGGAGGCGGCCGGGCATGGTCTGGTGGAGCGGCTGATCGTGCCCGACGATCGCTACCGCATCCGGGCGGAGCTGAGCCGCTGGATCGCCGATGCGGCGGTGCAGGTGGTGATCAGCAGTGGCGGCACCGGTCTCACCGGCCGCGACGGCACCCCCGAAGCCGTGGCCCCGCTGCTGGACAAGACGATCGAGGGGTTCGGCGAGTTGTTCCGGGTGCTGTCGTTCGAGACGATCGGCACCAGCAGCCTGCAGAGCCGGTGCCTGGCCGGGGTGGCCAACGGCACGGTGATCTTCGTGCTGCCCGGTTCGCTGGATGCTGTGGAGACCGCCTGGGACCGTCTCATCCGTGCCCAGCTCGACGCCACCACCCGCCCCTGCAATCTGGTGGCGCTGCTGCCGCGTCTTGGGGAGTCTGCCGATCAGCCGGCGGGCTCCGCCCGTGTGGGGTGACGAACGCAACGGGACCGCCACAATCGCCCCCGGCCTCACGATCTCCGATGCCCAGTCTCTTCTCGCCGTTGGCTCTGGGTGCGCTGGAGCTCCCGAACCGGATCTGGATGGCGCCCCTCACCCGCTGCCGGGCGGAGGAGGGCCACGTGCCCGGGCCGCTGATGGCCGAGCACTACGCCCAGCGGGCCAGCGCGGGGTTGATCGTCGCCGAGGCCACCATGGCGATGGAGGGCCATTCGGCCTTCTGGCATGAGCCCGGCATCCACAGCCAGGCGCAGGTGAACGGCTGGCGGCTCACCACCGAGGCGGTGCACCGCGCCGGTGGCCGCATCGTGCTGCAGATCTGGCATGGCGGCCGCGCCTGCCATCCCCTGCTCAATGGCGGCCGTCGGCCGGTGGCGCCCAGCCCGATCGCGATCAGCGGTGATGAGGTGCGCACGCCTGAGGGCAAGCAGCCCTACGTGGTGCCCCGCGAACTGGGCGACGACGAAATCCCACCCATCGTGGCGGGGTTCCGCCGGGCGGCCCGCAACGCCATGGCCGCCGGCTTCGACGGGGTGGAGGTGCACGGCGCCAACGGCTATCTGCTCGATCAGTTCCTGCGCGACGGCACCAACCGGCGCAGCGGCCCCTACGGGGGGCCGATCGAGAACCGGGCGCGGCTGCTGCTGGAGGTGCTGGAGGCGGTGGCGGAGGAGACGCCGCTGATGGGCCTGCGCCTGTCACCGATCAACAGCTTCAACGACATGGCCGACAGCGATCCGATCGGCCTGATCACCTGGCTGGCCAGGCGCCTCAACGATCTGCCCCTGGCCTATCTGCACCTGATGCGCGGCGATTTCCTCGGCTGTCAGCAGGGCGACGTGCTCAGCCCCGCCCGCCGCCACTTCCGCGGTGTGCTGGTGGCCAACATGGGTTACGACGCCGCCGAGGCCGAGGCGGCCATCGCCGCTGGCGCAGTGGATGCGGTGGCCTTCGGTACGGCCTTTCTGGCCAATCCCGACCTGCCCGAGCGCATCCGCCGCGGGGCCCCCCTCAACGACGCCGATCCGGCCACCTTCTACAGCCCCGGGCCGGCGGGTTACACCGATTACCCCAGCCTCCCTGCGGGCTGAGGGGCTGCGCAATCCTCAGGGTGCGGACTGGGGGGACACCGGCTGGTGCAGGCAGATGCGCAGCTCCTGTCGTTGCTCCGGCGTGAGCAGGTCACGCACGGCCTTGAGTTTCTGGCGAGGTTCGAGGGGCTGCTGCATCACACCCTTGAGGGCTTCGGCCTGGGATACCTTGACCGTGAGGTTCTGGACGCAGGCTTTGAGGTGCTCCCTGCGCGGGCCGGCAGGGCGGCCAGCCCGCGCAGGGAGCGGCTATCAGCGTGGCGGAGCGTCATCGAGATCCCAAGCACACGGGGGGCAGCTATGCCTTCCACCATCCTGGTGAGTTGTGATGCGGCGTGCCACAGGAGACCCCAAATCCCTACTGTCCGCCGACCATCAAGCGCCCGCCGAAGTGGATGACAGCAGGTGGATCAGCAGAAACGTCTTCGCCGGGGTGATGCAGGGCAGAACGCTGATGGCTCCAGTGTTCAGGTGGCAGTGGCCGTCATTGCAGGAGCACGACGGTGCGGTTGGCATCGGGTCCGCGCAGGCCTGCTGAGGCTGGATCTGATGCCATCGAGGCAGTTCAGTCGTAGTTCACTTCGATGGTGAAGAGGCCTGGCCCAGTTGTTGTCCCTGAGTAGCGGTATCTCTTCCCTTGCAGCGAAGAGGCAGTCCCCGTTGCCATCGTCATACGACCCCGTCCTGAAAGAGCGGCGCCGGTGACTTTTCCATTCGCAACGATCAGAGAGACCTTCCCTTCCATGTGCTGGTATGCAGTGGTTGCACCAGGCTTCCGATTCACGCCGAGCCTCGAAAGCAAAACCCCGTTGTTGTGGTCCCATTCGTAGATGGTGGTTCCTGTGAGAACACCTCCATCTGTGAGGCCACCCACGCCGCGACAGGTGAACTGACTCACGGAGATCGCGTGGCCATCCTTGTCGCCAAGTGGCTCTGGAGGAGCAGCTCCAACGGTGTGGCAAAAGAAACGAGCTGACGTTTCGGGCTTGGCGAACGCGCTGCTGCATGTCACCGCAAGGCAGGCGATAAGGCTCAGTGGACGAAGATAACGTCGGCGATCTGTCAAGATCATCAGATGCTTCTTCAGGTGGATGGGGGGGTGGCTGACGAGCCACCAACACCCGGGTCAAGCCGAGCTGTAGGTGCTGATTCGAGGCTTTACGAGGTGGTAACGGGGCCGCCGCATAAAACCAGATTTCAGAATCCGTGCCTATGGCGGGTTCCCGTTGGCCTGCCATGGGTCATAGCTACCGAAATTCCAAAGGTGGCCCTGTGGGTCACGGCATGAGTAGCCCCTGCCTCCGTAATCCTCATCCTTGATCTCAACGGTGATGGCTGCACCCGCAGCAACAGCACGGGCATAGTGATCGTCGATGTCGGCCACGATGATGTATGGCGATTGCGTGACTACGTCGGCCGCTGGAGGCCGCTGGAGACGCCCAAATTCATCATCGCGGTCAGAGCCTAGCATAATCATTCCGTTTCCGAAACTGAGCTGTGCATGTGAGATCCCGCCATTGCCGTCTTCCACGATGAGATGTGGCGTGAAGCCGAAGGCATCACAGATCCAATCGATTGCGGCTCTCGCATTGCTATAGCGCAGCGTCGGGATTATGGTCGAAATCGTGTCTTTAGGTGTTGCCATTGCTCAGTGTGTCCTCAGGTAATCGAATGCAAGCCAATAATATTCCCTTCAGTATCCTCAACCAGCGCAATAAAGCCGTACTCGCCTATCGCCATTTTTCCTTGTGAACCTTGCCACCGTGCGAAGCGGCTCGCGCAGCCTCAACTGAACAGTCCTCACAAGAGAAATAAACCAAGGTACTGCCGCCAGGCGGGCATCCGGTCATCTTGACCAATGCACCTGCAGCCCCTGCCGTCTCCATTGTCATTGGAAATGCCCACATCTCCATGTCAGGGAGGCCTTTGGGGTCAGGGTTTGTTAATTCTTCCAATGCTCCCTGGAATACAGCCTCATAGAAGGCTTTCGCACGAGAGATGTCTTGAACATAGATTTCGAACCAAACAACAGGATTGCTTTTCATGGTGTTTCTCATTTCATGAACGATAGTCGGCAGGCCATCCGCTGCAAGCGGTTGTTATGTGCTATGTCTGCTCACCTCCGAACGCAGGAAACCAAGAAGCGCCTCACCGCGTGGTGACAACCGGTAACCCGTCCCAAGGCTCTCCGTGAGCCCGAGGTTCTTCAGCTTCCTCACGTTGAGCTTGAATCTCTCCTTCTCCTGACCGACGAGACCACAAAGCGCCCCTGCGCTTACCTCCGGATGCAGGCTGATGGCTTCCAGGGTTCGAAAGGCCCATGGTCCTTCCACAGCACTTGCGTCGAATCGACCCAGTCGACTCCGCAGCTCCTGGAACTCAGCGTCTGTGGCAAATCTCATTTCTCGCAGCGCTACGCGTGGATCTGGATGCAATTCTCCAATCTCAATCCGATAAATCTCACCAACGGGCTGACGGTGCAATTCATCGAGTAACTCCTCTTTGCTCTTGTATCCGGCGCGATGGGCATCTGCAGCCGAGATGGTGTTCAGGGGAACTTGCTCGACAGATCGGATGCTGAGTTGCCCGATAGGAGTAAGCAACGTGCCACCTGCCCGAACGGTAGGCCGCCGCCAGCGTCGGAAGGCCAGCGTGACGTTGCCCGTGCGAATGCCTGCGAGAACATCGTTCCGAAACAACATGACTCAATCCCGCTTCAGCCACAGAACGCCTGCCATCAGCCGTGTACCTGAGCGCCTCTGCTGCAAGCCGTTGTTGGACCGCTGCCGCGCCACCCTCAAAAGTTCCCAGACTTCAGATTGCGACGGAGCTCATGGCCTGCCTCAGTGGAACCGACAATCTCGGTTACGACGCCAATGACCCGACGCGTGTCGTAGTACCCGACGCGCACTATGGGCAACCGGAAGCTCTGGATCTGGGGATAGCCTGAGGACTCCAGATGGGCCGCCGCTGCGTCAAAGGCCTTGTCATCCAGCCAGTACGCCACATGTTGAACGGCGTCACCATGCCGATCCAGTGACTCCTGGTAGATGCTGGCTCCTGAGACAGGCTGGATCAGTTCGATCTGCGTGTCGCCCGCGTAGGCGATATGCAGCTTGCAGACCCAGTCTGTGGGCTTTCCGAGGTAAGTATTTTCGCTCTCCTTGGCCGCGAGGTTGTCCATGTGCATGAAGCGGCGGATTCCCATCGTTTCCACGAAGAACCTCTCGGCGGCCGCGAGATCTTTAACGACCCAGGCAACCTTGCAGAACGCTGGGGCAAGGATTGGCTGGGTCATATCTGGGCTGCTGTGGTTCTGTATGTAAGATGGCCTAGCTTGTCTTTAGCTGGATCCACATTCATTGGCAGCCATGACGTCACATTCCGCATAGCAAGCTGCCTCTTTTGCCCGCGGTGCGCCTCTTGGAAGACGCTTCATTCGGATCCGCATCAGCGCTCTGCGCAGGCAATGGGTGCAGATACTGACTTGTCAGAGAGAATCGCCATGGATGCCTGCGGGCTTTGAGTCCGCCTAACGCTCGCCAACACCTGGCCGGAAGGAGTGCTCAGCGAAGGAGATAACCTTACGGCGGCGGCTCAGGTGGATGGCGGTGTTAGCTGACCAGTGCCTTTGCCTGGGGCGCTGGTGCACCTCGAAGCAGGCCTTCCACACTTAAATCCTCATCGACGTCTGGCCAGTGAATTCCGTAGCCAGCCCCAGCGATCTCCCAGTTGTCACGCTCCTGGGAGGTTGCATGCAGAAGCCTTGGGAACCAAGCCAGCGGTACCGAGATAGAACGACCATCAGCCAGGTCCACGATCAGCCTGTCTTCTGTCAATGCAACGTCAGTGACCTGCTCACCAGGGTTAGCCATGAAACTCCTCCCATGCTTTCAGCAGGATAGCTCTGTTCAAGCTGACCAGCCGTTCAATTTCACGCAGCTCTCTGGCGCTAAAACCAAGACTCGAAGACAGTGCAACAGGAACAAGCCAGACTTTGCATGACGCCTTGTCTCTGTCGACATGAACATGGGGAGGCTCGTTTGGCTCGTGACTGTAGAAGTAAACCCTATACGGACCGCTTCTGAGGATTGTCGGCATCCGAAAGCGCCCCCATCACATCAACGATACCGACCATGGCCTTCCTGTGCAGCTAACGCTCAATGGGCCGGTCCGGTATCCACCGAGCCTTCATGATGTCGGTCAGCCTAAATCCCCTTTGGGGTTCTGTCCATGAGCTGAAAGCCCGCTGCGGGCCTGAGTTTTCGAGCCTCGCGGCTATGGAGGGATGGATTTTATGTGGATCCGATAACGGTCTGTTCGTTTCGATACGCACTCACAGCTCGTCGGCCGGGCTGGAGACGCCCAGAGGGCCGCGATTCAGCACGTGGGTGTAGATCATCGTGGTCTTCAGGTCGCTGTGGCCCAGCAGTTCCTGAATCGTACGGATGTCCTGGCTGCGTTCCAGAAGATGGGTGGCGAAGGAATGGCGCAGGCTGTGGCAGGTGGCCGGCTTGGTGATCCCCGCAGCCAGCACCGCCTGGCGCACCGCTTTCTGGATCAGGCTGGGATCCAGGTGGTGGCGGCCCTGTTCACCGGTGTCCGGATTGCACCAGCGGCTGTGTTGCGGGAACACCCACTGCCAGCCCCATTCCACAGGCGCATTCGGATACTTGCGGGCGAGGGCATGGGGCAGCTGCACCCGCCCCCAGCCATCCTCCAGATCCCGCTGGTGGATCCGCCTCACCTCCTGCAGGTGCGTTCGCAGTCGCTCTGCCACGCCACGAGGCAGCAGGGTGCGGCGGTCCTTGCCGCCCTTCCCGTCGCGCGCAGTCAGGTCCTGCCGGCTGAAGTCCAGGTCATGCACCCGCAGCCGCAACGCCCATCAGCCGCAGGCCGCTGCCGTAGAGCAGGCCCGCCACCAGCGCCTCGGTCCCCTCCAGCCTCTGCAGCACAGACCGCACCTCCTGCGGCGTCAGCACCACCGGCAACCGGCGGTGCGTGCGTGCCCGCACCACGCCGTCCAGCTCCAGGTCGCGATCCAGCAGCTCGCGATACAGGAACAGCAGCGCCGCCAGTGCCTGGTTCTGCGTGGACGGGCTCACCTGGCGCTCCACTGCCAGATGGCTGAGGAAAGCGTTCACCTCGGCGCTGCCCATCTCCCGTGGATGGCGCAGCCCGTGGAAGCGCAGAAACCTCCTGAGCCACTGCTCGTAGGTCGCCACCGTGCGCCGGGCGTAGTGCCGCACCTGCAGTTCCTCGCGGTAGCGCGGGATCAGCCCGGCTGGACGGCCTGTGGTGGTCATCGATGGAGCGGCGGCACAGGTTCAGGATTCCCCGCCCCGCCGGTGGCCCGCGTCCCCAACCCGGGCGCCGGCACTCCTTAACTGGAGCTCACCCCGGCAGCTGCTGCCATGGCGCCCGCCGATCCCGATCCGACACACGCCCTTGAGCCACCCGCTCCGGAGGACGCCGGCAGCGGCGGCGGCTGGCCCCTGATCGATGGCTGGGCCCGCGCCACCCTCTCCCCCACCGGGCCGCGGCTCTGGCAGACCCTCAACCA
>JBFLKL010000211.1:0-4915 GCA_040883175.1 Synechococcaceae cyanobacterium
GAGCGCCAGCAGCCACCCGCTTGGCCGCCGGGACCGGCCGATTTCAGCGGCGCGGACTCAAGAGCATGGATGGCGGCGCCCCGGTCCATCTGACGTGCCGTCTTGCTGATGCTGGACTGGGCAGGCCTGCTTTGGGCATGCTTCTCATGAGCGACCTGCGTCTGCAGTCGGCGACGCCCTGTCTGAGGCCATGACCATGAACAGCGAAGCGGCGGTGCACAGCCCGCAGTACATCGAAGCCCTGCAATGGGCCGCCGAGCTGCACCTGCACCAGCGCCGCAAGGGCATGAACGCGCCCTACATCTCTCACCTGATCGCCGTCAGCGCCCTGGTGTGGGAAGACGGCGGCGATGAGAAGCAGGCGATCGCCGCCCTGCTGCACGACGCCATCGAAGACGCCGGGGTGAGCGCCGCGCAGATCGCCGGGCGGTTCGGGGAGCGGGTGGCCCGGATCGTGGACGACTGCACCGACACGGATGGGTCCGTGGCGGCAGGCGCACAGAAGGAGCCGTGGCTGGTGCGCAAGAAGCGCTACGTGACCCACCTGCCGGAGGTGGCCCTGGAGTCGCTGCTGGTGAGTGCCGCCGACAAGGCCCACAACGCCCGCAGCCAGATCCTGGATGCCCGGCGCGATCCCGGGAGCTGGAGCCGGTTCACCCCCGGCATCGAAGGCACGGCCTGGTACCAGCTGCGCATCCACCAGACCCTCCAGCAGCGACTGCCGGACAGCCGGTCCACCGAACGGCTGGGAGAGTCGCTGCAGGAGTTGCTGGCCAGCGAGACCTACAGGGCTGGAGTGCCCGATGGAATTGAGCCGGCCGCGTGGGCTGCGGGGTACCTGGAGCGACAGGAGGCGCAACCGACCGCCTGAACGTGGTGTTCTGAGATCGCCGATGCAGCACGATCGACGCCGGCCATCAGCTGCCGGTGGCGATCAGTGCGGCAACTGGGGAACTGCGAGGTTTCGGCGCACCAGAGCCGTGCATAGGCTGTGGGCTATCGGACGAAGGTCTTGTTGCAGGATCAGGAGTGAAGCTGATCGACCTGCTGATCCTGGGTGTCGTCATCGGTGCCAACAACCTGGCCGTGGCGCTGGCTCTCGGCGCCATGGGACAGGTTGAACGCCGTTGGCGTGTGATGGTGATGTTCGGTGTGTTCGAGTTCATGATGCCCCTGCTGGGGATCGGACTCGGAACGGCAACCGCCCGGGCGCTGGGCTTGCAGACGCATGCTGTCAGTGCCGTGCTGCTGATCGGCCTCGGGCTCCTCACCCTGGTGGCAGGGGTGCGCAACCGTCACCAGGACGAGAAGCTGGCCAGATCCGCCACCACCTGGCGGGGGTTGGCTGTTCTCGCCTTCGGGTTGAGTCTGGATAACGTGGTGGTGGGTTTCAGTCTCGGCCTCGGTGGTTCCAATCCGCTGGCCGTGGCCACCACGATCGCCTGGTTCTCGGTGCTGTTCACCTGGATCGGCATGAGCCTGGGCCGCACATCGCGCCGCCACTGGGAACGGGTGGCCAAGATCGGTGCCGGCTTGCTCCTGGTGGGGTTTGGCGCAGCCAATGGCACAGGATGGCTGTGACACGACAACGATGACAGGACAGACAGGATTGCTGTTGACGTCATCAGCTCAGGGGTCATCGGCATTCAGCCCTTCTGGATCGGGCAACCAATGCTTTGGCATGCCCGCATCGACCCGAATGCATTCTCAATCCGCTGGAAGCCGTGGCGCTTCAGGATCGCGGCAGCGATGATGGCACGCCGTCCGCTTCCACAGAAGGTGACCACGGGCTTGCCCTTGTCGATGTCGCCGAGACGTTGCTGCAGATCCCCCAGAAAGATGTGCGTCGCACCCTCCAGTCGGCCCTGCCTGAACTCGGTGATCTTGCGGACATCCAGCAGCGTGAAGTCACTGCCTTCCTGAAGACGTTCACGCAGTGCCTGCGCATGTACGGCCTTGATTCGATCGTAATGACGACCACTGACCTCCCATGCGAGCAGCCCTCCCTTGAGATACCCGGTGATTCGCTCGTATCCCATGCGAACCAGGTGGCGAACCGCGACTGGGATGTGTTCCTTTTCCTCAGCAATCAGGATGATGTCATGCTCATAATCCAACAAGTAGCCTGCATAGGCTGAAAGCAAGTCAAGGGGAATGGCCAGACTGCCGGGTACGGAGGCACCAGTGAAGGCCTCCGGACTGCGCAGATCGACGACGACAGCCGACCCAGTGGTCAGGGCCCGCTCCACCAGATCAGGTGTGATCGGCGGCGGGGAAGGAAGTGCATGCAGGGGAGGCGCACCATTCTTGTTGTAAAGCTCCATCCTGCGGAAGTATGGCGGCTGATAATGATGCTCATTGACTTTGTAGTTGATGAATGCTTCACGGTCGGTTCTCTGGAGCGCTGGATTATGTCTACGCTCATAACCTAACGTCGAAAACTCACGGGAGGCCATGCTCTCGCCACACACAGAACCCGCCCCGTGCGCCGGGTACAGGATCGCCTGATCCCCCAAGGGCAGAAGCTTTCCGAACAGACTGTCAAAGAGCATGCCCGCCACTTCACGGGAACGATCAGGGAAGAAATCCGTTCGTCCCACGTCACCGACAAACAGGGCGTCGCCCGTGAAGACGGCCACCGGCGTATCCCCGTAGTGACGGTCGATCAGCACAAGCGAGATGCTTTCCATGGTGTGACCGGGTGTCTCCAGCACACTCAGGGTGATGGCACCGATCTCGAACGAGTCGCCCTCGGACACTGGCTGCCCATAGCCGAACTCCATGGCCGCACCATGGTGAATGCTGGCACCGGTGAGGCGGGCAAGGTCACAGGAACCGATCACGTAATCCTCGTTGCGGTGCGTTTCAAAGATGTGGACGATCCGCACCCCCTTCTGGGCGGCGATCTGGACGTAAACCTCGCAATCGCGACGCGGATCGATCACCACAGCCTCGCTGCCGTCACCGACGAGGTAGGACAGATGGGCCAGACCTTCGGACTTGACCTTTTCGATGAACACGGCTTGATCTTCCTGTAGGTACAGATTCCAGGAGCAGTCAGAGCCTGCCTGGACCAGCGAGCACAGCCAATCCCCACAACCATCTGGTGGCGCCCTTAGTCATCAATGAATGCATGGGAGCCATCGCAGTAAGGGGCATCCTTCGTGTGCTTGCACAGACAGAGCAGCGCTTTGCAGTCTTGCTGCACACTGAATTCCTTGGGCGTGAAATCTGTCCCCAGGTGCGAGTCGTCACAGAAAGGCTGTGAATCTGAACGTCCGCAAGTGCAGTACAGATAGGTTTTGTTGGCCTCCAGATCCACGCGCACTGGCGTCCGGGAAGCAATCACAGGTTCACTCATGGGCCTCGGTTTCTCTCCTGGATCAACTCTTACCATGCATTCAGACTCAGCTCACGGCACAGCAGCGACAGCAGGTCCCAGGAGCCGGGGCTTCAGGGGATCCGCGAGCGCCAGCGGGCGGATTCGGGACACTGGGAACCACTTAGCAATGCTTAACCTTGAGCCTCGATCAGTTGACGATCGCTGGCACGGCGCCTACTGCTGAACGTAGAGACGGGATCCGGAACGATGTTTGACGAACAGAAGCGTCAGGCGGAGCTTGACAAGCGGGAAGCTCTGCTGAGGGAGTGGAGCGCAGAGATTGACAAGCGCAAGGCCCAGATCCAGCAGGCCAAAGCGGACGCGCAGCAGGAGTCGGTCGTGCAGCTTGAAAACCAGTTGGATCAGCTGATCACGTCCCGGGATGCCGCCAAGGCGGAACTCGAGAAACTTCGGGAGGCTGGTGAGTCGACATGGACGCGTCTGCTGGAGGAGACGGACTCACTGTTTCAGTCGGCGGCTCAGAAGTTTCATGAGTTCGTGATCACCCAGAGCTGACCGCACCCTGCGGCGCCTCCAGCCGCAGCACCCGCGGCGCCAGGGCGGCGCTCAGCCAGGCGCCCAGGGGCGCGGTGACCACGATGCTCAGCACCGCCACCGCCAGGATGACCTCGCCCGGGCCGGTGGGCAGCCCTGCGGCCTGCATCGTCATCAGCGGCACGGCGCCGATGGCCGCCTGCACGGTGGCCTTGGGCAGGTAGGCCACGGTCACGAACAACCGTTCACCGGCCGTGAACGCGCTGCGGGCCAGGCACAGCTGGGTGCCGAGCGAGCGCGCCAGCAGGCCCAGGGCCAGCACCGCCAGCCCCGCCAGGCCGCTGCGCCAGGCCACTCCCATGTTCAGCTGGGCGCCCACCAGGGTGAACAGCACCAGCTCGGCGAACACCCAGATCGAGGCCAGCTTGGCGGCGATCGGCTGGGCCAGGTCGTCGCGCAGCTCCAGGATCACCACCCCCAGGGCGATCGCCGCCACCAGGCCGGTGAACGGCACCAGCCCGTTGATGCGCTCCTGCAGGCGCAGCAGCAGCAGCGACAGGGCCAGGATCAGCAGCACCTGGCGGTTGGCCTGGGGCCGGAAGCGGGCGATCCAGCGGATCAGCAGCCAGCCCAGGCCCGCCCCGGCGGCCGCCCCCAGGGCCAGGCCCACCGGCAGGCGGATCAGCTGGGCGGGCAGAGCGGCGCCCTGCTGCACCAGCAGACCCAGCAGCACGCCGTTCACCACGATCACGGCGATGTCGTCGAGGGAGGCGGCGGCCATCACCATCTGGGGGATGGCCCGCTCGGTGCCGCGTTTCTCCTCGATCAGGCGCAGCATCAACGGCACCACCACCGCCGGCGACACCGCCGCGATCACGCTCCCCAGCAGCGCCGCCTCCAGCGTGCTGAGCCCCAGCAGCGGCCTGGCCACCAGGGTGATCATCAGACCCTCGCAGGCGGCCGGGATCCAGGCCAGCAGCAGCACCCGCCGGCCCACCTGGCGCAGGGTGCCCAGATTGAGGCCGAAGCCCACCCGCA
>JBFLKL010000024.1:0-7339 GCA_040883175.1 Synechococcaceae cyanobacterium
ATGGGGCGCGCCTGGTCGCTGGCCAGGGCCGTTGCCACATCCCCGGTGGCGGTTGCGGCCGCGGGAGCCGCCCTTAACCCGTTCATAAAATCCATCAAGCGCTGTTGATGTGAGAGTACTGCCAGCTGCTCTGGCGCTGTGCGCATCGGCATCAACGGTTTCGGCCGCATCGGCCGCCTGGTGTTCCGGGCCCTCTGGGACCGGCCCGGCATCCAGCTGGTGCACGTGAATGACTGCGGCGGTGACGCCGCCACCGCCGCCCACCTGCTGGAGTTCGACTCCGTGCACGGTCGCTGGCATCGGCCGGTGACGGCCCAGGCCTCCGGCTTCACCGTGGACGGCTCCCCTGTGGGTTATTCCCAGTTCTCCCATCCGGCGGTGGTGCCCTGGCAGGAGGCCGGCGTGCAGCTGGTGCTGGAGTGCAGCGGCAAGGTGAAGACGCCCGACGCCCTGGCGGCCTATGTCCACGAACCCGGCATCGCCAGGGTGATCGTGGCCTGCCCGGTGAAGGGCGATCTCGACGGCGTCGAGATCCCCAACATCGTGTTCGGCATCAACCACGCCACCTACCAGCCGGATCGCCACCGCCTGCTCACCGCCGCCTCCTGCACCACCAACTGCCTGGCGCCGGTGGTGAAGGTGGTGCATGAGAGCTTCGGCATCCGCCACGGCTCGATCACCACCCTGCACGATGTGACCAACACCCAGGTGGTGATCGACGGCTTCAAGAGCGACCTGCGCCGCGCCCGCTCCTGCCTGCAGAACCTGATCCCCACCAGCACCGGTTCGGCCCGGGCGATCGGCCTGATCTTTCCCGACCTGCAGGGCCGCCTCAATGGCCACGCCATCCGCGTGCCGCTGCTCAATGCCTCGATCACCGACGCGGTGTTCGAGCTGGAGCGCAGCGTCACGGTGGAGGAGGTGAACGGCGCCTTCGAGGCCGCCGCCAACGGTCCCCTGGAGGGCATTCTCGGCTATGAAACCCGGCCGCTGGTGTCCAGCGATTTCCTCAACGACAGCCGCAGCTCGATCGTGGATGCCCTCTCCACCCTGGTGGTGAACGGCACCCAGCTCAAGGTGTACGCCTGGTACGACAACGAGTGGGGCTACAGCTGCCGCATGGCCGACCTGGCCTGCCACGTGATCGCTCAGGAGGCCGGCTGATGCGCACGCTCTCACCGGTTCAGCAGTACAGCATCATCACGGCCAACAACTGGGCGTTCACCATCACTGATGGAGCCCTGCGCATGCTGGTGGTGTTCCACTTTCTGCAGCTGGGGTTCACCACACTGGAGGTGGCTTTCCTGTTCATTTTCTATGAGTTCTTCGGGGTTCTCACCAACCTCTACGGCGGCTGGCTGGGGGCCCGTTTCGGCCTCAAACTCACGCTCTGGATCGGCACGGTGCTTCAGATCGTGGCCCTGTTGCTGCTGGTGCCGGTGGCGGACACCTGGCCCAGGCTGCTCTCGGTGGTGTGGGTCATGGTGGCCCAGGCCCTCAGCGGCATCGCCAAGGATCTCGAGAAGATGAGCGCCAAGAGCGCCATTCGCGTGGTGGTGCCCGAAACCCCCGACGATCACAGCCGCGGCGAGGGGCAGTTGTTTCGCTGGGTGGCCATCCTCACCGGCGCCAAAAACGCCCTCAAGGGCCTGGGCTTTTTTGTGGGTGGTGTTCTGCTCACCACCGTGGGCTTCAACGCGGGCGTGGTGGTGCTGGCTGGCTGGCTGGCGGTGGCCTTTCTGGTCACCCTGCTGCTGCCGCGGGACATCGGCAAGATGAAGAGCAAACCCGCCTTCAAGTCCCTGCTGTCCAAGAGCGAGGGCATCAATGTGCTGTCGCTGGCCCGTTTCTTCCTGTTCGGCGCCCGTGATGTGTGGTTTGTGGTGGCCCTGCCGGTGTTTCTGCAGGCGAGCCTCGGCTGGGACTTCTGGAAGGTGGGCGGCTTCATGGGCCTGTGGGTGATCGGCTACGGGATCATCCAGGGTTCCGCCCCCAGCCTGCGCCGGGCCTGGGGCAGCGATCGGCCCCCCGGTCCGCCGGCCGTGCAGTTCTGGGCGGCCGTGCTCACGGCGATTCCGGCGCTGATCGCCATCACCCTGTGGCGTGATGTGGGCAATCCCGGCATCGCCGTGGTGGTGGGGCTGATGGTGTTCGGGGTGGTGTTTGCCATGAATTCCTCGATTCACAGCTACATGATTCTCGCCTACACCGAAGCCGACGATGTGAGCCTGAATGTGGGCTTCTACTACATGGCCAACGCTGCCGGCCGTCTGCTGGGCACCCTGCTGTCCGGGGCCCTGTTCCTGGTGGGCGGGCTGCAGGCCTGCCTGTGGGCCTCCTGTCTTCTGGTGAGTCTGGCCTTCCTCGCCGGCAGACGCCTGCCCACCCCGCCGCGACAGCTGCAGCCGGCCGCCGTCAGCGGCTGAACCGGCTCAGCGGTAGCCCTCCTTGCGGGTGTCCTCGAAGCTGCGGCGCAGGGCCTCGCCGATGGTGAGGCCGATCGGCAGATCGCCGCCGAAGGAGGTGCCCAGGATGTGGCGGTAGAGCTTGCTCTCCACCAGCCGGTAGGTGTCGGCGGGCAGGGGGATGTAGCCGGCCTCCTCCACGAAGCGCAGGCCGTTGCCCACCGTGAAACCCACGAAGCTGCGGATGGTGTCGTCTTCCCGCATCTGCTTGTCGTTCACGTAGATGAACAGGGGCCGCGACAGGGGCTTGTAGCTGCCGTCCTGGGCCGACTGCACCGAGGGGGCCACGGCGATGCCACTGGGGCCGGCGATGGCCAGAGCCTTGAGGCGATCCTGGTTGCTCTGGTAGTAGGCGAAGCCGAAGTAGCCCATGGCGTTGGGGTCATCGGCCACGCAGCGCACGATCACCGTGTCGTCCTCGCTGGTCTCCACGTCGCTGCGGGAGTTGCTGCTGTCGCCGTTGATGGCCTCGTTGAAGTAGTCGAAGGTGCCGGAGTCGGCGCCGGGGCCGCACAGTCGCAGAGGCCGATCGGGCCAGTCGATGTTGATCTGCGTCCAGGTCTTCACCTTGCCCTCGGCCTCCTTCGACCAGGTGCGCGAGAGCTCCTTGGTGGTGATGGCGCTGGCCCAGTCGTTGCCGCCGTTCACCACCACGGTGAGGGCATCGAAGGCCAGGGGGAGCTCGATGAAGGTGATGCCCTTGTCGGCGCAGGCCTCGAGCTCGGCGCTGCTGATCGGCCGGGAGGCGTTGGCGATCGGGATGGCGCCCTCGCAGAACTGGCGCAGGCCCCCGGTGGTGCCCACTTCGGAGAGGTTCACGGTGATGTTGCGGCCCCGCTCGGTCCTGTTGTAGGCCGCGATCGCCTTCTGGATCACCGGAAACACGGTGCTGGAGCCGCTGATGGTGAGTGTGGAGGTGCCGCCGGCTGGATCGGCGCTGTCAGCGACGCGACCACCACAGCCGCTCAGCAGGGCCAGGCAGGCCGTGAGCAGGAGAGCGGGGAACGGGCGGGCCATGGGGGAGGGAACACGCCGCATCAGCCTGGTTGATCAAGGTTTTTTGTTGGTTAAGGGCAGGTCAGGATTGGCGGTTCGCAAGGGTTTGTGATCCTTCGCCGTGTCATCGGGCGTCAGTGCCCGAAGGGCAAGAAAAAAGGGGGCTGGATTGTCCAGCCCCCACGGCGATCGGGAAGGATCAGGTTTGCCTGCCCACGGCTGGAGCCCGGGACCGCAGACTCACTCCTGGATCTTCTCCACCTCGGCCAGGGCGCGCTTGAGCACCTCGCCCTTGATGGGCACGTAGCCGAGCTCGGCGGCGGTGGCCTGGGGACCGTCCTGCAGCGCCCAGGTGAGGAAGGTGCGCACGGCTTCGGCCTTGTCGGCACCCTGGCCGCTCTTGTAGGCCAGGATCCAGGTGAAGGCTGCGATCGGGAAGCTGTCGGCACCGGCCGGGTTGCAGTCCTCACCGCCCAGACGCTCATCGAGGACGATGCCGTTGAGAGCGGCGGCTCCGCTTTCGGACGTGGGCATCACGAAGTTGCCATCCTTGTTCTGGAGTGCCGCCGCCTTGATGTCGCCACGCACGAATGCCTGGTTCACGTAGCCGATCGAGCCGGGAGTGTTGCTGATCACCCCGGCCACGCCCTCGTTGCCCTTGCCGCCCACGCCCACGGGCCAGTCCACGGACTTGCCAACGCCAACCTTGTCCTTCCACTCCTCGGAGAAGCAGGCCAGGGAGTTGGTGAACGCGAAGGTGGTGCCGGAGCCGTCACTGCGGTGGGCCACGGTGATCGGGCCGGCCGGGCAGCCGATCTCCTGCCAGTCGGTGATCTTGCCCAGGAAGATGTCGGCCACCTGGGCCTGGGTGAGCTGGAGGTCGGGGCAGTCGGCGTTGTTGTAGGCCACCGGAACGGTGCCGCCCAGCATGGGGATCTGCACGGCGCCCCGCTCCGCGGCGGCACCACTGTTGAAGTCCTCATCGGAGAGCTGCTCGTCGGTGGCGCCGAAGTCCACCGATCCAGCCAGGAACTGACGCACACCGGCGCCGGAGCCCACCGACTGGTAATTCACCTGGTTGCCGGTTTCAGTGGCATAGTCGCTCGCCCAGCGCTGGTAGGCGGCGGCGGGGAAGCTGGCGCCGGCGCCGTTGATGCTGGGGAGAGACTTGGCTGTGTCTCCGCCACCGCCGCAGGCTGTGGCGAGCAGGGAGAGCGAAACAACCCCTCCTGTGATGGCGAGGGAAGAGCGGCGAACGCTCCGACGCTGCTTCGGCTTGGCGGAGAAGCGAAAGCGAATGGGTTGCATGGACTGGGTTGTCTGACCGCGGCCCACGTCTAACGGACCCAGGGGCACGGGGGCTTAAGGAGTGTTTATGACCAGGTTAAAAGTGCAAGGAATTGGGTGAATCCACACAGAAATGGGGAGGGGTAGTCGCCCCTCCCCGAACAAGGTCCTGGTGCTGGATCTGTGCCCTCAGTTGCCGATCTGGCCCACTGCTTTCTTCGCCTGGTTGAGAATGTTGCCCTCGAGGGGCACGTAGCCCAGGCTGGAGGCCTGGTTCTGGGCTGCGGGGCTCAACAGGTGATTCAACGCCTGGCGGATCGCGGGCGCCTTGGCGCCGTTGCCGCTCCGGTAGGCCAGGATCCAGGTGAGGGTGGAGATCGGGTAGCTGTTGGCGCCGCCGGGGTTGGGGTCCTCACCGGCCAGGTTGCCGTCGAGCCTGATGTTGTTCAGGGCCGCGGCGCCGCTGGCCTTGGTGGGCATCACGAACTTGCCGGCTCTGTTCTGCAGAGCCGCCGCCTTGATCTTGCCCTTCACGAAGGCCTGGTTGAGATAGCCGATGGCACCCGGTGTGTTGTTGATCACCGCGGCAACACCCTCATTGCCCTTGCCGCCCACACCCACGGGCCACTTCACCGCCTTGCCCTCACCCACCTTGCTCTTCCATTCCGGTGAGAAGGCGCTCAGGGAGTTGGTGAAGGCGAAGGTGGTGCCGGAGCCGTCGGAGCGATGGACCACCTTGAGGGGGCCCTTGCCACACCTGAGCTGCTCCCAGGTCTTGATCTTGCCCAGGAAGATGTCCACAACCTGCTTCTGGGTGAGGTTGAGCTTGGCGCAGTCGGCCTTGTTGAAGGCCACGGCGATGGTGCCGCCCACAGCCGGAAACTGCACCACGCCACGCTTCACCTTGGCTGCCTCGGAGCCCTTGATCGGCTCATCGGTGGCGCCGAAATCCACACTGCCGGCCACGAACTGACGCACACCGGCGCCGGAGCCCACCGACTGGTAGTTCACACGTACCTTGCTGGCCACGCCGGCGAAGGCCCGCTGATAGAAGGGAGCGGGGAAACTGGCACCGGCGCCGCTGATCGTGGCCTGCGCCAGGACGGGGGTGAGGATTCCGCCCGCCGCGGTCACGGCGGCTGCGGCGGCTGCCGTGATGGCGCAGGTCCGCCTGCCGAGAGTCTTGAACTGGCCCATGGAAATGAACTCTGGATAGCCCAGTTATTGATAGCCGCCGCAAGTTTCGGGCGTCGTTATGGACCAATTAAAGACTGATGAAGGAGGGAGGGTGGACTTGGTTAAGGATGTCTGCGCTGGTTGTATTCGGGGCGACAGTCTTCAGGCTGTTCTCATCGACTGGATTGTTGAGGTGGTCTGTGGACGTCCGCTGCAGACAGTAAAAAGGCCCCCTTGCGGAGGCCCTGAGGTGTGTTGTGTGAGGGTGTCGCCTGAGCAGTGGGGCTTGTGATCAGAACTTGAAGGTGGTCTGGATCACGCCGCCCCAGGCATCGTTGAAGCTGTTGCTGCGGGGCTCATCGGCATAGAACAGTGCCGGTGTGATGGTGATGTTGTCACTGACGCGGAACTTGTAGAACAGCTCATAGAGCATCGAGTTGTTCTCGCCACCGGTGAAGGGAGCCTGGCCGGCCGCGAAGCCGAAGGCGTTGCCCTCCATGAACACATCAGACCACTGCAGGCCCACCATCCAGGACTCAGAGTCCTCGATGCCTGCATCCTGCCAGTTGTAGCCGTAGCCGGCGCTGATCGACGGCACCCAGCCGCTGTCGATCGGCGACCAGTAGGCGCCCACGGACAGACTGCTGCTGTCGCCGCCGTTCGGAACCCTGCTGTTGAAGTTGGCGATCCGCAGCTGGGAGTTCTCCGTGCCGAAGCGGTAGGCGATGGCCGCGCCCCAGTTGCGGCCCTTCACACCCAGCTGGCTGAGCCAGTTGATGCCGCTCTCAGAGGTGAAGGCGCCGACGCTGGAATCGTCGAAGCCGAAGTTGGACACGTAGTTGGTGTCAAAGGTGAGGTAGGGATTGCCCTTCTCCACCTGCTGACGCCAGCTGAAGCCGAAACCGGCACCGGTGGCCTTGTTGTAGGTGCCGGAGGTGCCGCCCAGCTGGAAGAAGTCGAGGATGCTCGACTTGTAGGCCGAAGGAATGAAGCTGATCATCTCGGTGTTGCGCACCAGGGCGCCCACCGTGAGGTTCACGCTCTTGCCCACCGGGAAGCGGTAGAAGAGACGATCGATCTCAACGCTGTTATCCGTGGACTCGGATTTGTCCAGCTTGAAGAGTGAGGAGCTGCTGCCGAAGGGCAGGGAGCTGAAGTTGCCGCTGCGCAGGCGGGTGCGCAGCAGGTCCTTGCCGGTGAAGCTGGTGTCGAAGCTGAGGCGCAGGTCGTAGTTGAAGGTGGTCTCGTCCGCCTTGAGAGCGCCCCTCGGTGTGTCGAAGTCAGGGGAGCCGGCGAGGATGAAGCTGGCCTCACCGCGCAGCCTGGTGGTGGTGGAGAACTGGTTGGCCTCCAGCTCGCCCACCTTGGCCTCGAGGCCGTCGACGCGGCCCTTGAGGATGGCGAGCTCCTTCTCG